>WQSD01000009.1 GCA_009788105.1 Oscillospiraceae bacterium
ATTTTTCGGAGCGGCGGGGCTGATTTTCCTTGCCATGACTCACAACGCACTTGTTCTTGGAGCGAACACCTACGCCGGGGTGCGGTATCCCACCATATTCACCGCAGGGTTAGTCATGGCAGGGGATTTTCTGCAACGGCTTGAGGCACTCGCCCTCGGACTGACTGTGCCGTTGTCAATGTTCAAGATGGCAGTGTGCATACTCTTCGTAAGTCTGAGCATTCGCACCTTATTCATGCCTGCAGAGGAAAGAAAAAGACGGCACATTCCTGCGGTAGTAACTGCCGTAATAGCCACCGGAGTGGGGCTTTTGCTTATTTAGACCCCCAAAAACGACATCGTCATTAAGGGTGATAAAAATGTTAATGCTATCTCCAAAGAGCGGGACGCCGAGGGCGTCGTCCCCTACATTGGTGCGGTTGGTCATGGTACGCTATCTATATAACCTAAAATTTCGCACACGCTATCCATCTTCACTGAAGCAACATCGTGCCGAACGACACCCAACCCACAGCACCCTCTGCGGGTACTTGTTTGCAACGGGTTTCGTTGGCAGGGCATCTTCGTGCCACACCAAGCCCGCATTGTTCATATTTTTTGGTGGTCAAGCACCTTTTTTCTGAAAAAAGGTGTTTGCGCGGGGGTGTTAGGGGTGTGCGGAGCACCCCTAACGAAAAGCAGGCATAAATTGACGAAAATGGCTTTATGCGACAGAAACAATCCATCTCAAATGGGCAACTGTCGGGTACTTGCCGTGAAGGTGTTTTGACTGTGTTCAAATTTCATAAATTTCAGAACAAAAACCGATTCACTGGATTTCCACGGCGATTTTCCTGAGATAACAATATAGTCAAAAAAAGAAAATAGAAACAAGTTAATAATTTGTTAATTGTTGAAATTTAGACTTGACAAGATGGTTAGTGTGTGCTAACATATAAGTGGTTAGTACTATCTAACATTCGAGAGCGACGAGGGCACTTATGAAAAGCGAAACAATAAATCTTTACAAAACAAATAAAAACAGCATTTTTCGGATAGTATCAGTGCCGAGAATCGAACTGTTGGAAAGTCTTGGATTGCGTGTCGGCACATTGGTCGAGGTGCAAAATCGCTACGCATTGGGCGGGCCGGTACTTCTTCGGGTCGAGGAAAGATATTCGGTTGCCGTGGGCAAGGATATTGCCGCACAAATCGCAGTCACGGAGGTTGAAAGCGCATGAGTTGTCACGACATCAAGTTAGACGAAAAAGTGCTTGCTAAGCCGAATAAAATTCTGTTGATGGGCAATCCGAATGTTGGAAAAAGCGTGTTTTTCACGCAACTGACGGGCATAAACGCCGTCAGCTCCAACTTTTCCGGCACCACAGTCACATTTCTCGAGGGTAAGCTGTCACTGGGTGGCATGGACTACACGCTTATTGATGTGCCTGGTACATATTCCCTCGCTCCCACATCCGAAGCGGAGGCGGTCGCCACTCGGTTCATGGAAAGCGGCGCACTGGTGGTCATCTGCGTGCTGGACGCCTCCAACTTGGAGCGCAACCTGCGCCTTGCCCTCGAATTGCGCAAGTTCGACGTGCCGGTTGTGTACACGCTCAACCTGATGGACGTGGCGTCGCGTCGCGGAATCACGATAAATGCCGCTCTGCTCTCACAGGAGCTTGGTGCGCCTGTGGTCGAAACTGTTGCGGTGAAGAAACAGGGCATCGCCGAGCTGTGCGCCCAGCTTGAAAAGGTGCTGTCCGACGGCGAATCTTGCGGTGCTTCGTGCGGCAAATGTTCATCCTGCCCCAAAAGTGGCACGAGCGACGACTCGTGGCTTACTGCCAAAGAAATCGCGCGCCGTGTCAGCAAAAAATCGGACGAAAAGCCCAAATTCGTGGACAAATTGGGCGACGCCATGATGAAACCTTGGCCGGGTTTGCCAATCATGCTCGGCGTGTTTGCGCTACTCATTGTCGTGGTCGTGTTCGGCGGTCGAATGATGAGAATGCCGCTGATTATGCTGGTGGACGGCGCAATTGTGCCGTTCTTCAGAAACATTTTCGAGAGTTTGTTTGCTTGGATTGCGTCGGACGGAGCCACGTTGGGGTATCGCTACCTCTTCTATGACGGCGGATTCCAAACAGGCTACCGAATGCTTGTTGATGGCTCGTTCCAGTCGGTCGCTTACTATACATACAACTACTATTCCGGTGGATTTTCGTCCATCTTGCTTAACGTGCTAATCGGCGAATATGGAATTTTTGTCATCAGTTTCCAATGGATTATCGCGCTGATTTTGCCCTATGTTTTTGCGTTTTATCTTGCAATAACATTCCTTGAAGATTCGGGATACTTGCCTCGTATAAGTGTGTTGTTTGATAACCTTATGCGAAAACTCGGTGTACAAGGCGGCAGTCTTATACATATGTTTTTGGCTTTGGGCTGTGCAATTCCCGCCATTATTGGTAGTAGAACAGCGACCACAAAAAAAGAACGATTGATGATTGCGACTATTATTTGTTTTGCTGTTCCGTGCATTTCGCAAATTGGCGCGCTAATTGCCCTTATGGGAGCATTTTCGTGGTGGATGACGCCGCTTATGGCAATGTTTGCCATATTATTTTTCATTATTGTTGCGTTATTAGCAAGCAAATTTATCAAAGGTAAAGTCGACCCGTTAATACTTGAAGTCCCAAATCTTTTAATGCCTAACCCAAGAGCATACTTGCGCAAATTAGCCATTCGTATGAAACATTTTTTGAAAGATGCGGAAGTGCCGATGCTTGCTGCTGTTTTCATTGCAGCTATACTTGCAGGGACAGGTGTGTTAAATGCGATTGCCAATCAGCCGCAGGTGCAACAGTTCATGACAGGCTGGTTAGGCTTACCCGCCGAGGGTGTGGTGTCGCTGATTTTGGGCATTGTTCGCCGTGAAATGTCAGTCGCACCACTGCTGGCACTAAATCTTACATATATTCAGGCTTTTGTCGCAGGAGTGGTGTCGCTTATGTACCTGCCCTGCTTGTCGGTGTTCGGAATCGTTGCAAAAGAGTTCAAAATTAAAACAGCGATTATAATTTTCATAGGAACTATAGTGTCAGCTTTGTTTATTGGCGGACTGGTAAATCAAATTGCGAATCTATTTTAGGAGGATACTATGTGGATAACCGAAATTACATATAAACTTGAAAACCAAGCGGCGAAAATGGGCTTGATTTATCGCTTGTCAGAGCGATATTATCGCAATGTGGTGGATAAGGAAATTCAGCTTGCGTCCATCGACCAAAACGACCGCATATTGTGCGTGGGGGGCGGAATTTGTCCGCTTACCGCAATATTGTTCCATCAAAAGACGGGGGCGGCGGTGACTGTGATTGACAACAACGAGGGTTGCGTTCAAAAGGCACAAGAGGTCATCGCACACTTGGGTATTGGCGAGTACGTCACTGTGCTACACCAAGAGGGAAGTGCGACTGACGTGGCTTTTGCGAACTACACAGTAGTTCATCTTGCCTTGCAAATTTCTGAAATGGATAAAGTGTTCTCTTCCATTGAAGAACAAGTCGCACCCGGCACTAAACTATTGGTGCGTCGTCCAAAAAAGCATTTGTGCTGTATCTACAGCAATTTTTTCGACGGCGTGAAGTTGCGTTGCTCGTCTATCACGCATAGTTTCCGCAACATTGGAAAGACAGTCCTGTACACCAAGCAGGACGTTTCCCTATGAAACTAAAGTGGATTTTCGCCCCGATTTTGCTTGTGCTGTTGGGCGTTGCCCTTTGGCAGATTGACCTTGCGGCATTGTGGCACAGCTTGTTGCAAATCCCCTTGTGGCTGATAATTCTGTTGCCGTTGTTGCAAATAGCGTCCCAGTTGCTGGTGAATCTTCAGTGGTATGCCATTTCCAATAGCTCGGGCGTGCGGATAAGATTTTGGCGGATGTTTTACGTGAACTGCCAAGGGGCAGTAGTCGACTCAATCACGCCCGGCGTCAAGGTCGGCGGCGAGGTCACGCGGGCGGTGCGACTTAGGCAGGAGGCAGACTGCTCGACAGAGCAAGCCGTCGCGGTCGTCGCTGTTCAAAAGATGTTCAGCTTCGCCGCATTTTTCGCAATTAGCCTGCTTGCGGTGGGCTACATCATTGCCGAGATTCCGCACCTGTGGGCGGCGTTGGCGGGAGTGCTTGCAATAATCGCGCTCGCTACGCTGGCGGCGTATATCTTTCGGCGAAAATTGCGCACTTTCTTCCGCACCTTGCGAGAACAAGTCGAAACACTGAAGCAAAATCGAAAACTGCTTGCAGGGCTGATTTTGCTGTCCCTGGTCATTTGGATTATGTACCCTGTCAAGCTGTGTCTGCTTGTGGCACAAGTGTCGAGTATCAGCATATTTCACGTCGCGGCGGTGACATTTGCGGCGTACATGGTGGCGATGTTGCCCATCTTCCCCGGTGGACTGGGGGGATTCGAGGGCACGATGTCCAGCCTACTGCTGACATTCGGAGTAGCCGTCGGCGACGCCGTTGCAGTCACGATTGTTTTCAGGTTCGTTACATTTTGGTTCGTCATGATCCTTGCGTTAGGGGTGCTTGCGGTTAATAAATCTATTTCTTTTCGGTTGGTGCCTAAGAAAAGGAGGGATAATGATAAACAAAATTAAAAAGTCAATACCAAACATACTATCACTCCTTAACATGACGCTTGGAATAATAGCTATTTTAATTGTTCTGCGAAGGGACATTTACCACAAAGCACCAATCGTTCTTGCCCTCGTTTGTCTTGGTGGAATACTGGATTTATTAGATGGATATGCCGCACACAAGCTAAACGCATTTACTGAAACTGGTAAACAGCTTGATTCTTTTGCGGATATTATTACTTTTGGATTTGCTCCGCTTTCTGTTACGGTTTATTTGTTTCACGAAATAAATTTAGTCTTGATAGCTTCGCTTTCGGTTGCATATATCATAACAGCGGTTTATCGGTTAATTCGATATAACCTAAGCGAACCAAGCAAGTATTTTAGGGGGTTGCCCATTACAGCCGCAGGAATAATATTAACTGTGTACTGTACTGCATTTTTAATATTTGGTTTTTATAACAGTACAATTTTTACGGTAGTGCTAATGCTAATTTTATCACTAATGATGGTCAGTAAAGTTAAGATAAAGCGGTTGCTGTAAATGCAAATGTGAATATCAAGATGGAAAATATTGCAAAATTCCAGCTTTTCGTTGTCATTAAGGTAGAAACAGCCTCGTCATTGCAAAGCGGTGATTTTCCGCGTGCAATCCAGTCGTTGGACGAGAAATTTCATTGTTTATTTATGGCGATTTCTTGTCCTTTCACTGGATTGCACGGCACAAACCGCCTTTGCAATGACGTTCCGAGAGCTTGAATTAAGACGATAAGTTTGTTTCGATACAAGTTGCGGGTTGATTCCGCAATGACAATACTTTGGCTGTTTCATGAGCCAACCAGATAGTCATAAAATGAAATTTTAATGAATTTTATAAAAAAATGAAAAAAGCTATTGACAAACAAAAAATAATGTGGTAAACTCTATGTTAGCTATGACTAACTGTACGACCAAGGTTAGCCACGACTAACTTTCTAAAAGGAGAATTTATGATGGTAAAAAAAATAGCAGGGACGATTTTATGTATCGTTTTAGTTGTCATAATGCTTGGCACAAGCGTTTTTGCGCACGAGTTGAACTCGGAGTTTTCGCCTAATCCGGGAGTGAACGAGGGGGTTGTCGAGTTTTTCTTTGACAATTACGAATTGGCGAGCTTTATTGAAGTGCGCGTTTTCAACACACAGGGTGTGGAGATTTACGTCGGTCGCACAGATGGCATGGGTCGATTCGACTTTTCGTCTTTTGAACATGTCGGACATTTGCGAGGTCGATACGATGACGAACATATCCAAATCCATGTTGTCGCACAAGGTCAGGGATACATAATCGGGAAAGATTTTGGTGGCACTTATGTGCCTTATGAACAGATAGGAGATTTGCTAAGCAATTTTGTTTGGTCGAGGTTTTTGTTGAACATCTTCGTATGGGCAATTCCGGGCGGAGTGCTGGCAGTGTCAGTGATATTTTTTGTTGTAAAAATGCGATTGGCGAAACCTAAGCAGGGAGGTGAACAAAATGCTTAAAACAAAACTAAAAGTTTGTCTGGTTGCTCTTATGTGCATGGTTTTACTTATAGCAACGGTTATTACTTCTCATGGTCATGGACTGTTTGTGCTGACCGCTCCTGAATCAGCGGAAGGACACGAGTTTGGCTCGGCGTTTCCTGGCGGAGCAAAGGTTCATGCCGAAATAGGCGAAACAGTCGTAGTAACCGGAGGCTGGGGATACAACTTCCTTGGACCAGATGGTGCAGTGCATACTGGATTTTACCACCGTGTCACCCTTATCGCCCCAAACGGAGGGAGTTCGGTGCTTGAGCACAGCTGGTTTCACCAGCGTGACGGCCGTGACAATCACGACGCACCCATACGTATCGTGCCGTTCAGTCAAATCGGCACAGGCGCATTCCCCAGCGGCGGAAGACACAACGTCTTTTTGCAAAGCACTTTTGTGCCGCAAAGTGAAGGATACTATCAAATTGTATTCGAGCGTTTCAGAGCGGCAGGAAACTTTGCCACCGCGGGACACGAGAACTATGGATTACTGATTGTGGACACAGTTCACACAGTCGTAATGGTGGGCGACCCTGCCGCCACAGCAGACACAGGCTTCGCTCGACCAAGCGGGACAGGTCGATTGACTATTATCCCAACAAATGATGTTGGACGCTTGTCACATGATGATTACGAATACATGGAGGGGATTCTGTTGCTTGATGGCGTACCTGTGCCCAACCAACGTATTCGTGTCAACATCCCAGGGCTTGGTATTTTGGATGGCTCTGGCGGTCACAACGCATGGCTAACGCCCGATGACTTCTCGACAGACGCTAACGGAGGATTCCGTGTGCCGATTCCAAGGCTTGGTCCTACATCGCCCGGATTTTACTCAATTCAAGTGCCTGCGTTTCAAGTGACCGGCACGGCGGGTACTTTGCGTGCAACCGATGGAAGTGTTGTGTACGGCTATGTAACTCGTGGTGTGGGTGACGAAGCTGTAACGACGCACGAACGCATAAATTACACCCGCATAAACGAAGTGTTTTTGTACCACTTCTTCCTTCCGGCGGGAGAATATCGCACAGAAGCACCACCTGCAAGACCTGTCGACCGCCCAGACGCACCACCATCGGTAGACAATAACGGGGGCGGCACCGGGACACCTACTCCCCCTCCTCTTCCGCCTGTGGATGGTGTGGACATTGACTTACCAAATCTTTTCACTATCGGAAACATAATTGGCTTTGTCGGCGGCGGAGTGATGCTGCTTGCGGCGGGTGTGTTTATCGGCTTAGGGCTTGCCAAGAAAAAATAATAAAAGAGTGATTGACCTGAATCCGTCTTATTCACCCCCCAAAAAAAACATTGTGGAGAAACACTTATGAAAAATTTTAACATTAAAAAAACAAATAAAATCATTGCGGTTGCATTAGCGGCTGTTATGATTATGACAATGCTGTTCGCGTGCGGCGGCAATGGAGGGGATACTACACCTCCCAACAATGGTGGAAACAACCCACCAATCAACGGCAATGATAGCCTATTTGCAGGCATGATGCCCGACCGTGTATTCGTGTTAGACCACTCGGCTTTGGACATTATCTATACGCTTGGCTTTGGCGACAATGTGGTGGGCGTTTTGGGTGGCAGAAGTGCCGCAGATGCTACTCACTTGAATCACTTCCTTGAAAGCCCTGCGGTGCGAGTTCTTGATATGCACCTTGGTGGTATGGGTTCGGCAGTTACAACAGCAGGCGGCGGAGTTTTTGCCAATGCTCCGAACACCAGAATCACAGGCTCGACCATTTTCGGGAACAGAGCAGGGGACATAGTTTATGATGTCGCGCGCGCTCATGCGAATTTGGACGGGGGTAATAACCAATTTGGCGTTGTTGTGTCAAACAGCGAAGAAACGCCGTTTGTTCTACATAACACGTCCGAGTTAAACGCAGAAGATGCTCAGCTTTTGGCAAGGCTTCAAGCTCTCACAGTGCCAACGCGGACGCCATCAGGCACAGGTGTGACAACATGGGCGGAGCTTCAATCGGCGGTAGCTGGTGCGGAATCGGGCGATGTAATCCGTATTGGTGCGAACCTGACCATGAACAGCGTTTTGGTCATCGAGCAGGACATCACCATTTACGGAAACGGCTTTACGCTGACCAAGTCTGCTCCTGTTGTTGGTGCGCCGATAATTATCCGTGGCGGATATGACGTGAACGTGACTATACAAAATATTGTGTTTGACGGAGCGAATTATGACAACGCCAAGCCATACACAGGCACAACATACGACGGCGGAATAATCCGCAACACTGCTAATCTTACCATCTCTAATGCGATATTCAAAAACGGATTCTCGCACATGATTACAGGCGGAGTTGGTCTTGGCGGAGCGATTTTCTCTTCTACGCCTGCGGATAGTGAGCCAGTCACTCTTGCCATTTTCGACAGCTTTTTCTACAACAACTTTGCCGGTCGCCAAGGCGGCGCAATTCGCTCTACAGGCGTGCTGTTTGTTGAAAACACTTACTTTATAAACAACACAGAAACACGTAGCGGCGGCGGTGCGATTTCGGCGAGTGGTGCTACCACAATCATTGACAGCACTTTCTTTGGAAATGTAGCCGCGCATGGTGCAGTTACCGAAAACAGCTTTGGCGGTGCGATTCACTTCACCGGGAATAATCCGATGATTATCGAGGACTCTATCGTTGTTGGCAACACAGCAGGTGCAATTCCTACGGCAGAGGGTGGGGCGGCAACGAACATTGAAGTTTTCCTTACGATTGACGCTGATTTAATTATCATTGGTGCGGGTCTTGCACATCTTTATGAAACTGTGTTCAGTCAAATTGCACCCACATTGCTTATTAACGCACCGATAGACCACGAAGACGGCGTATTTGCAGGAGCATTCGAGGCTGCACGAATGATAGCACCTCTTTGGAATGCCCAAGAAGAGGCAGAAGCACTTATCACAAACTTGACCGAGAGATTTGATGCAATTTCCGCAGTAGTCGCTCAAAGAAGCGGCGTTGCAGTCACCCTTACATCAGGTGCCGCCGCGACTGCTCCTGATGGTGGTTTCCTTATTGCAGGAGAAACTGCGTTTGAGAGCGGACTACTTGGCATAATGGGCTTTACACACTTTGACCGCAATGCCATACCTGCACATTTTGCTGATGCAGTTGAAATGAGCAATTATGCTGCCGATTTGATAGCAACCGCGTATCTTGCAGGCGAAGAAATTGAAGTTACCCTGCAAGATGTTATGGAAATGTTCATTGCTTGGGTAGATAATAACCCGAACATTGACTATGTTATCGTGTTCAGCAATGAGTTTGCGACTATTGACGAGGCGACAGCGGGCGGGCGTGTCATTAACGCACAAGGTGTTACCACATTCACTCCCGACTTTTCGGCAATAAGTGCAATGCAGAGCTATGCTGATGGGTACTTTGCTTTCTTCAGCAATACGTCAAACACTAACGGCTTGGGCAGATTGGCAGGTCAGTTGACGGCGTTAGAAACGATTTTTGGATAATACAAGAAAACAATTATCCCAAAAGGCGGGACGCAAGGGCGTCGTCCCCTACAGGTTTTGGCTGTTCCGTTTGACGGGCGGGCATGGAAACCCGCCCCTACGGGTCGCTTTTGGCAAGAAGCATACCCTCCCGCACCCACCTTCCGTCCTCGCTGAAGCCACATCGTGCTGAACAACGAGTATTCGCTGTACCCTTATTTGGGTTTAAGACTTGAAATTTGGTTGTTGTTTTTATTTCATTACAACCTTAATGACGATGCCATTTTTTTGAGGAATTCCAATATAACTCTGCAGGGTTAATCAACATGCCCAGAAAGACTTGCAAATGAAAGATACGACAGCTATTAACCTAAATCTCGAAAGTATAAACGCATTGGCGCAACAAGAGTGCGAATCCATTGAAAAAATGAGAGTTTCTTGCAGTCTGCAAGGTGCCGAGTATTTCCTTGAACTCGCCGTGCAGTATTTTGATGTCGATCGCATACAAAAGCAATATCCAAAGGTTATTGTTTTAGGTACAGCATTGCCACCCGAAATAGTCTATGCCTTCACCACCGAAAACCCGCTATGGGTCTTCGGTGGTAGTCGTGCAATGACCACCGTGTCAGACAGCGACGTTCCGCGGGATACTGACCCAATTTCCCGTTCAATGCTTGGATACCTGCAAGCGGCAAGTCACATGGCGAAGAATGCGCTGGTGATTGTGCCGATAATTTCGGACAACCAGCGAAAACTTGCCTACATTTTGCAAGACCAAGGTTGGAAAGTGGAGTGTGTCCATGTGCCCGCTTATGCAAGTATTGGCGGCGACTGTTACAACGACGAAATGGAGCGTTTAAGCGGAGTGTTGCGCGCCCATCTTGGTAAGCGTGTGCCATCGTTCAAAGGTGCGACACTATTTATGGAGAAAGTCGGTGTGGCGATTCGCAGATTCACCGAGCTTTCCTCTGCACGTAGCGATGTTATCTTCGGTTCGGTGAGAATGCTTGTACAAAGCAGTTTTTTCATGGCGCAGGATTTGCAGAAATGGCTGACGCACCTTGAAAAACTCTCGGACGAACTGGCAGCACTTCCCGAAACACCCGCAAGCGACACGCCAAAGCTGATGATTGTCGGTTCGCCCATATACTTCTGCTGTTACAAAATTCCCTTCCTGCTTGAGGACATAGGGGTTAATCTGTGCAGCTATGTTGACCCGGGGCTGTATCGCTTTGACCAACCACGAAAATTTGGAAAGAGAATCACACTCTCGTCGATTGCGAAAGCACAGCTCGGCTACGATATGTCCGGCGCATTTATCGACAATGACGCGCTACTTGCTAAACTGCAGGAGCAGGTCGAAACGGTGCAACCTGACGGCATAATCTGGCACATTCTGCGTGGGCAGAACGAGTACGATTTTGAGCTATTGCGTTTAGAGAAATTTATATCAGAAAAAATGAACTTGCCCGTGTTCCGATTAGAAACCGACTACCAATATCAGGACGTCGAACAGATGCGTATTCGCATGGAGGCGTTCTCCGAGCTTATATCACATCGCAAGGCTGCACGAAAGGGGTTAGCAAATGAGTAAAATATGGGGCAAAGTGAAGCAAACCCTGTTCGGAACTTCGATTCAGACACTTGTATTTGCGGTGATTGCCATATCTCTTGTTGTGTTGATGGCGTTTTTCGCAGGCGCAGTGCCGTTCCACGAGTTCGACATGACTGCCCACGCATATCAAATGGTGGTAGAGCAGTCGAGCGAGCGACACCCCGACCATGCGCCGCTGTCATTTACATATCGCGGTAATACTATTGTGTTGACCCGGTGCATTTCGGTGAACGAAGACGCAGAGATAGAAGTCTTTGCCACAAGTCGTTTCGGCACAGTAAGGCTTAGCGAGGCGAACATGGCGAACCTAAGCCCGTATCTTTTGGGTAGCTTTGTCGCTGTGTATCCTGTGCAGGTTGTCCCTATCGAGGGACAGTTGATTCCGCGCCGCATATCCGCCTCGGTTAAGACCGACCTACGCACAGTGCAGTCTAATACCGCGCTAACGCCCATGCTAAGCGATTCCCGCGTAATGCTGGAAATAGGCATGAGCAACGCACGCCGAATTTTTGCATACTACGGCGGTATTCCGCTGGCGAACATGAACATCTATGTCACATTTGCCAATGGCAGACGAGAGGCACGCACCACCGACGCATACGGCTATATCCCAAATGTGTCCATTCGTGAGATTCGCCGCGGGGTGAGCGTGGAGTATTCACCGAACTATATCAATACCTTTATTCAGACATATATGCCGCAAAATGCGCGCATTATCTCTCCCGCTATCGTGCCACTACTCACGCTGACGCTGATGACAGCGATTGCCATTGTGGGTTGCGTGTTCTTTCGCAAAATGTACGAAAAACGCAACCTGCCAGCGAGCTACACAGACGTGAAAGGCAAGCGCGGTAAGGTGAAACTTCGCCGTGCGCCTGCGTTTGTCATTGTGCGGTGGGTGGTGATGATTGCAAGCTTTGTGCTGCTTATTTGGGGCGGCAGACTGCTTGGGGTGTGGTTCGAGGAAATCACAATCCCAGTCTTTGCCTGCGGCAGAAACAACGAGGAGCAGCTTGTCGGCAGTGTGTGTTACTATATGTCCAGCCTGAACGTGCTGTTCACCTTGCCGTGGCAGACTATTGCCATGTTCTTCGGCGGGCTAATTGTCCCGCTGGTGCTGTTCGGCAGGTTGCTGTGCGGCTTCGTGTGCCCCATGGGGCTGGTGCAGGATACACTCCACGTCACACGCCAAGCCACTCGCACTAAGGGGATTTCCCTGACCGACAAGCTGTACGCGCGGCTATCGCTGATAAAATGGACGTTCGTGTTGCTGTTTCTCGGCATGGCATTCGTCGCACTCGACTTTTGCATGATTTGCCCGGTTGGCGTGTTCTCGCCCGCCCTTGCAGGGTTCAAATTCAGCATCTTTATTGGTGGATTCATCGCGCTGTTCGTGCTGGTCGGCAGTTTCTTCAAACAGCGGTTCTTCTGTCTAATCTGCCCCCTTGGAGTGATTATGGGGCTGTTCCACAAAATCTCCCTTGTGCGCCTGAAAAAGGACGTCACCGCCTGTACCGAGTGTGGTGCGTGCTATGAGGCGTGTCCGATGGGTATCAAAATCATCTACACCGAGCGGGAAAAGACGGACGTGACCACCATTAACTGCATTATGTGCGGCGAGTGTGTCCGTCATTGTCCCGAAACAAACGCGCTTGCCATCACGCTGTGCGGCAAGAAAATTTACAATGCCGACCGCGAGAAATTCATGAAAGCTAACGCACAGGCTACTCCCAAAAGTGGGAAAAAACACGCTGACTGCAAAGGAGGAGGGTGCGGAAAATGCAAATAAAACCTGATACAAGCCTACTTTCAGTTGAAGAAAGACGGCAGGAGCGGTTCGTCAACAAATCCGCCGCCGTTGCCGCTAAATATCTGCGCCGCATGGAGGATATGTCCGGCTTGCCCGACTCCATGCGCCCGTTTCTTGATGTGTTGCGTGACATTTACATCAATTTCGGCGACGTCAAGCGTCCCGAGGGCGTGAAAACCATTGGCACATACTGTGTCATGGTGCCGCAGGAGCTGACCTATGCTTTCGGTGCGGTTGCCGTCAAGCTATGCAGTGGCAACTTCACTGCGTTTGCCGTCGGAGATGACATCACGCCACGGGACGCCTGTCCGTTAGTCAAGGCGATTGCAGGTATCGGCGACATACGCAAGCTACCGCTGTACGACAACTGCTCGCTTATGGTTGTGCCAATTACCTGCGATTGCAAGAAAAAGTTAGTGTCCATGCTCGCCGAATATACAAAAGTGCATATCCTGCCCGTACCATCCTCCCGCCAAGGCGACGATGTCAAGGAGCGATTCCTTGAGGAGCTATATGCCCTGCTCCCCGCATTTGAGGAGGCGACAGGGAACAAGCTGACCTATGACTCCCTGACACGGGGAGTGGCAGCCGTCGGGCGGGCGCAAGCGCAGTTTTGGCGATTCATGAAGTTCCGCCGTGAAGCCGTCTCGGTCATTCGTGGCACGCACGCCATGGCGGTGATGAATGCCCTGTCATATATGCCCATCGACGACTGGACGGACGCCCTCGTGGCACTCAACAACGAGTTAGACGAGCGGGTGGCGAGTGGCTACAAGATTTCACAACGCAAACAGCCACGAATTATGCTGACAGGCTCGCCGGTGATATTCCCGAACATCAAAGTACCAATGCTCATCGACGAGATGGGTGGCGCGCTTATCGCAGACGAAACGTGCATGGGAGATAGATTTATGTACGACCCCCTCGTGGTGACTGACCCCAGCTTTGACGGCATTATGCGCGCCATGGCGAACCGCTACATTCGCCCGTGCAGTTGCCCAACATTCGTTGACGTGTCCACACGCATCTACCGATTAAAGCAGATGGTCAAGGACAACAATGTGGAGGGCGTGATTTACCACGTGTTGCGTGGATGCATGGTGTACGATTTCGAGTACAACATCGTCGAGCGTGAGCTTGCCAAGGACGGTATCCCCGTTATTCGTGTGGAAAGCGACTACAACGAAGAGGACATTGAGCAATTGCGTATTCGTACAGAGGCGTTCATTGAGCTACTCAAGTTCTCACGCCCTGCAAAGGAGAAAAAGTAGTTTGAAAACAAATAAACCTGCTAAGAAAAGTCAAGCCCTAAAACGAAAAAAGTTAAAAAATTTTCGTTCCCAAAAACAAGCCAATCCCCACGCCAAACAAGGCGGAAAG
>WQSD01000010.1 GCA_009788105.1 Oscillospiraceae bacterium
CGGTGGTTTTGACCGAAAGCAGCTTTCGATATGCCATAATCTCGCCTGCCGGGGCGGGGGGGCTGATGCAAATCATGCCCGCTACATTTGAATGGATTGCCAACAATCGACGAATCGAGCATAACCCGGACGATGTTTTCGTGCCACGGGTGAATATTGACTTTGGCACGTTTTATCTCCGCCGACTGTACAACCATTTCGGCGACTGGGAACACGCCATCATCGCCTATAACGCAGGTATGGGCAACGTGGGCAGGTGGCTGCAAGACCCTGAACTGGTGGACGAGTACGGGCGAATTATCCACGAACTAATCCCATTCGGCGAAACGAGGAACTATATCGGACGAGTGAACAGGGCATGGGAACGGTATCGGGAGATTTTGGCGGAAGCAAATGAATAGCCGTGTCCGTAGGGGTGACACAGACAAAACGCTGTGTAGGGGCAGACCTTGTGTCTGCCCGTCCGAAAGAAACAAGCGTATTTCATATCCTAAAACCAAACGCCGCCGAACGTCATTGCGGGCTACGACCCGCAATCTCATGGCGTTTTGGAGCAGGCGAAACACCCGTCCTAAATCCAAACAAACGACTCGTCATTGCAAAAGCGGCGGTTTTTCGCTGTGCAATCCAGTCGCAGGGCAACATGTCACGAAAATTGGCGAAGATTTCACTGGATTGCACGGCAAAGATCGCCTTTGCAATGACGTTCGGCGGGGTTTGGTATAGGACGGATATTTGTTCTTTTGTTGATATTTATCTGTCGTAAGTGGTGACACCCCCTACAAGCCATTCTATCCCGCAACACACGGTTGCAAACTACTTGCGAAATTTGATATAGACATACCCCCAATATTCCTGTATACTATGACCATCAAACCACTATGGAGGATACTACAATGAACATAGGAACAAAAATCAAAGAATTACGCAGGGAGCAGGACGTGACGCAGGAAAAGTTGGCGGATTATCTGAATGTATCACACCAAGCCATAAGCAGATGGGAAAACGGCACAGCCTACCCGGACATCACCATTGTGCCTGCACTGGCGAACTTTTTCGGAGTGAGCGCGGATGAATTGCTGGGAGTAGAAGTTAATGAAATTAGCAAAGAAGAAGACAACGAATATGCTGAAGAATGGTTCAAACTTGCAAACGCAGGTAAATCCGAGGAGCTTATAGAACTTTGCCGTTCCATACTTGGAAAATATCCAAAAAACTATTACTGGATGACTATGTTAGCGGGTGCGTTAAGTCGTCAACGACCAAAGGACGAGGTGACGCGAAAAGAAATAATATCCATATACGAGCGGGTTTTGAAAGATTGTACTGATGACGCACTAAGACTCGATGCCAAAAGTTCTCTTGTCGGTGAGTATTCTGCAATTGGTGAAAAAGAACTTGCGAAAAAAACCTTACGAGAATTGCCACTCATATACAACACAAGAGAGTTGGCTTATGTTGACGCACTTGAGGGCGAAGAACGAATTGCTATGATGAAAAGCAACATTCTTATCTTTGTGAGATTTTGTCATCAGGCATTAGGCGTGATTTCTTCCACAGACAAAAGTCTTTCTGTGGAAGAGAAGTGCGATTTGCGTAGAGCATCATTGCAGATGTTTGATATAATTTTTGGTAGCGAAGAGAACGCCTTTTTCTACAACTATTATTATTTCTTAAGCTACAAAGCAATTGCAAAAATATACTGCGAAGATAATCAATTGGACAAATCCATTGAATATTTATTACTCGCCGAAAGTTCTGCGGAGCGGTACGAAAAGTTTGTTGCAGGTGGCGTACAGTACCACAGTAATTTGATTTTGAAAGGATTAGAAGATAACCCACAGAACATCACTCGAAATTCAAATGCCAATCAATTTTTCGTGTTGTTGGAAGAAATTCAAAGCAATAAAACTTTTGAAAAACTTCGTGATTGCCCCGACTTCATAGCTCTCATGGAGCGGTTGGGGAAACACTAATATTTCACCTCACCCCGACATAAACATAGGGGTGAGGTGATTTTATGTCCAGAACACGGAAATTTCTAATAAATGGAATGCTTCTTGCGGCGTCCAGCCTTGGTATTCGCTTTGTTATGGTGGCGTTTAACGCATTTATAGCAGGACAAATCGGGGCGGCGGGCATGGGGCTGATTACCCTTATTATGTCGGTGTACGGCTTTTCTGTCACCTTTGCCACCAGCGGAATTAACCTGACCACCACCCACCTATGCGCTCACGCAATGGGGACGAACTCCCACGCCCAAGTTAAAGCCGTAATGCGGAAATGCCTTGGCTACAGTCTTTTTTTTGGGATAACCGCCTCGGTGGGGCTGTTCTTTGGTAGCGAGGCAATAGGGAACTATCTTTTGCAAGATGCACGGACTATCCCCTCGCTTCGGTTGCTTGCGGTGTCCCTGCCGTTTATCTCGGTCACCGCTTGCCTGAACGGCTATTTTACCGCAATGCGGCGGGTTCACAAGAACGTGACTGCGGTCATATTCGAGCAAGCTATCAAAATCATGCTCACCAGCTACGGACTTATGCTCCTCCTCCCCCGTGGGGTGGAGTACGCCAGCATTGCAGTGGTAGGCGGGGCGAGCATTGCGGAGCTTGCGTCATTTGTGTATATGTTCACCATGTGGCGGGTTGACCTTCGCCGTCACAACAACGGCAAAGGGCGTTTGGAGGAGGGCACAACACGGACAATGCTCCACATGGCTCTGCCCCTTGCCCTGTCTGCCTATGTCCGCTCCGGACTGATAACCATCGAGCATCTGCTAATCCCCCGCGGGCTTCGCCGTAGCGGGGCAAGCAGCGAGGCGGCACTGGCTACATACGGGATTATCCACGCCATGGTACTGCCAATTGTCCTCTTTCCCTCGGCGATTTTGCACTCGTTCACCGGGCTGCTTGTACCGGAGCTTGCGGAAAGTATTGCCCGCCGCAACAAAGCAGAAATTGACCGCATCGTTTCCCAAGTTATCCGCCTGACCCTTATCTTTTCCCTTGGTGTGGCAGGGATTATCTACATTCTCGCCTCTCCATTGGGCTACGCCATCTACAATAACACCGAGGCGGGGCAGTATATCCTGATTTTCGCCCCCCTGATTCCCATTATGTACTTTGATGGGGCGGTGGACGCTATGCTGAAAGGGCTTGGAGAGCAGGTATATTCCATGCGGGTGAACATCGCCGATGCGGCACTGTCCGTGGTGTTGGTGTTCACATTGCTCCCTATTTTCGGCATTAAGGGCTATGTGCTGGTTATCTTTATCGCCGAGTTGTTCAATGCGTTTTTCAGCATTATCCGATTGGTGAAAATCACAAATGTGCGATTTAACCTGTGGCGGACGATTATCCTGCCGGTGGTGTGCGTGGGTGCCACAATTGGGGTTATCCACCTGCTGAAAGCAAGCCTGTGGCATGGCGCGGAAAACATTTGGCAAGTCATGTTTATGGTTGCGGTGGCGACAGCGATTTACATTGGACTGATACTTTTGACCGGGTGCGTAAGCAAGAGGGAAGTGAGATATTTGAAGAAGTTGGCTGTTGGTAGGTAGTAAAAGTTACCCCCTGTATCCATGTGGACACAGGGGGTGTTTGTTATATCTCCAAATACACGCCGGCAAGGCTGGTTTCTGGGTCGGGAGGAACGATTAACGTGCCATTTTCCACTAATGCGTCAACCACGCCGCCGCAAGCATATGCAAAAAGCATTGACGCACAATAATTTAGTTGCTCGGACAACACAGGATTAGCATAACGGCGAAGTATTGCCACAATGTCCGCAAAAGTTTGCTCGTAAAGGGATTTTAGTTTCGGATATAATTTATGCTGTTCCAACAACTGTAAAAATTCACCGTTACGTGAATCTTTCCTGTTTGATATTTTGAAAACAGGGACACATGCCAAAACCTTGTCGCCCTTTATTTCAAGTAAATTCTCGTCAACGAAAGCGTTTAGTATCTCTTTTTCAACGCTTGACATAGCTGAAACCGGTGACTTGTTTCGCAAAAGCTCACCAATAACCTCTACTGCAACAATTAGTCCACCACTACTATTCTCTAAAAACTCTGCAAAATCTTCACGGCTGTACTTTAGCGGGTATTTTAATGGGAATATAAAACGCAAACTCCCGCTATTTCCGCTAAATCCATCGTTGCTAATCACTCCAATTTTAGGAAAGTTCGCAGGCGGATTGAAATTTTCGTATCCAATAAATCCCCAATCGTCATCGGAATACTTGTGTTTTACAGGAAAGTTGTATGTTGCATCTTTAATATCAAACAGTTGGTATCCTGACACAAAATACACCACCATCCACATAAGGTCATCGTCGCTTATGTTAGTCGGAGCAATTCCCATTTCTCGAAGAGATGGGAGAATATCCTGTGCAATCTTGCCGACGACTTCTGCCTTGGTCGGGTTGCTGGCGTGAAATGTTGTAATTGTATCAATTTGACACTGACTGTCCGCAATAAAAAAATTCGTAACATACTTATCCCCAACCTTTTTCAGCAGGCGAGCATCTTCAAGCAAAGCAACTTCCTCTTCCATATAAGGGGCAGCAATGCCAAGCTCGATTGCAAGTTCTTCAATGGTTGATGGGTTGTTGTTTGCCGCAAGCAGGATGTTTTTTGGGGTTATGCGCCCCACCGCACTCCATGGGAGTCCGTGATTTTGTGACCCGGAAGCGTGAAATGCGACTTCCTCCGGTTTATAGCTTTTTGAGCCGAAATTTCGTGACATGTTCATACCTTCTTTCAATTTTTCTCTGGCTCGGTGAAGTCGCCATAAAACAGTACCCCGTGGCAAGTCAAGATGATGTGCGATATGGCTTACAGTGCGGTTGTCAATATAGTGGGCAACCACAATTTCGCGGTAATCTTGTGCAATAAACGCAAGCTCGCGACGCATAAGACGCAAATCCTCGGCGTGAATACATTCATTTTCGGGGGATGATGTATCCGCAAATTCAAGGTCGTGGAGTTCGGTTCCCGATTCCGAATCCAGTCGCTTTCGCTTGCCCGCAGCCCATTTTGCATAGCGATTCCGTGCAACCTGCCACACATAGGCATGAAGGTTGTCCGGTTGTGTTTTGCCAAGTGAGATAAGCAGACAAAGCACAATATCCTGCGCCAAGTCCTCTGCCTCGGTAGAATTTCCGCATTTTCGCAAGCAGAAATAGAAAATCTTTTCAGCATACTCGGTGGCAAATGCCGCTTTGTCAAATTGCACGGGAGTGGAGTTCATGGGTTTCACCTCGCTTCTGATAGAGTGTGTTGAATATCTCGGCAGAAAGTGGCGAATAGCCGCTTGGAGCGAATTATTTTGACTTTTTCAAAAATGTATTTCGTTGCGTAGCAACGGTTTTTGAAAAGTCAAAATAACGAGATTGAAACGCCTCTGTGAGCGCTGTAGGCGGCATTGGCGGCTTTTGCCGTCAAACAGGTCGCCGAAATGCGTGAGCGGGCTATGATTGACCACAATGCATCTTTATTCAACACTTCTGATAATATAGTGTCACAAATTGCAGTTTGATTGGGGGTATGGATAAAAATATTATACAATATTTTTTGGGTTATAGTCGAATATTGCTCCACCGAATAAACATTGCATTTTTTCACAGTCAAAATGTGTAATGTTTATTCGGTGGAGCAATAAATATTCCCGATATTCGCCCTCCGCCCGCCTAAGCTATCAAAAAACAGCCTCGCAAACCTTGGCGCATTTTGAGAAATTCGAGTATTTCTCCCCACTTATCCTCTCACCACAACGCATTCTTTCCCAAGCACACCCTCTAATTCAGCAAGTAGTCTGTCGGTCAAGGCGACTTTTGCCGGATGGGGGGTGTATTTTTCGGTTGAGGTGTGGTATATGCTTACGGTTACTTCCCCTGTGCCGGCTTCAGCAAGGATAGCGACCGCATTGTTGTGTAGCGGGCTGTCCGCTTGGTCAATCTTTAGGAAAAGACGGCGGGTATCTTTTTGTGGGGGTGAAGACTTTTGTATGCCCCCATCGCGTGCGAGGGGGGTGTCAGCCCCTTTTGTTTGGACGACGGGGGGAGTGTGCGGGGGCAATTTCGCCCCTACAGGTGTGGCAGTCACCTCCACGCCAAGAACATCCTGCTGTAGCCTTGCCGCCTGTGCAGGGGAAAGGCTGTCGGTGGCAGGATAGGTCAGCTTCAGCCCTGCGTCTGCCGTTTCCCCGAACATATCCACCTGCCCGTCAAGGGAGTTTCGTTCCATTCGTGTCACTCGCTCTACTGCATCTTCATGGACTGCAAGCAGTCGCCCGCGAGAAATGCCAAGGCTGTCAAACGCCCCTGCACATATTAGGGCGTGGGCTTGTGCCTTGGTAGGCAACATTCGGGTAACGAAATCGGCAAAATCGGTGAACCTGCCCTCGGTGCGCTCCGTTTCAAGGCGCCCGATAAAGCTGTCACCAAGATGTTTTATCGCCGAAAAGCCGAAGAGAATGCCTTTGTTCCCCTGTGCATTGGTGTGAACGGTAAAATCCTTACTGCTTCGGTTAATGTGGGGCGGCAGGATAGCCACCTCTAACCGCTTGCAGTCTGCAAGGAAAGCGGGCAACTTTCCATGCCCCTGTCCAAGGGAGGACAGCAGTGCCGCCATGTACTCGGCGGGGTGGTTCGCCTTGAGGTACGCACAGCGATATGTGACCATGGCATACGCCGCCGCATGACTTTTGTTAAATGCATAGCCTGCAAAGGACATCAGGCGGTCGAAAAGCTGTGTCGCTCCCTCTGCGTCTAATTCGCCCGGATTGTTTTTCACCGCACTTGCAACAAATCCCGCCCGCTCGGTTTCAATAGAGGAGCGGCGTTTTGCCATTTCACGGCGGATAATGTCCGCTTTGCCGTAGGAGTATCCCGCCACCTGCCGCAGAATTTGCATCACCTGCTCTTGGTAGATAATACATCCAGCGGTGGGAGAAAGAATCTCTTCCAGCGCAGGGAGAGCGTAGCTTAACCCCGCAGGGTTGCCCCGATTTTTGATAAACTCGGGTATGCTGTCCGCAGGGCCGGGGCGGTACAAGGCGAGAGCGGACATTAGGTCGGTCAGGCAGCGTGGACCCATCTGCCCAAGCAGGCGGCGCATACCTGGGGATTCCAGCTGAAATATACCGTCTGTATGCCCTGCGGCAAGCATGGCGTAGGTGGCATCGTCCTCCGATAAAGCGTCAAGGTCAAAGTCGGGGTCGTGCTGTCGCACCATGTCTGCCGCCTGTGTTGTCACGGTAAGATACCGCAGTCCAAGAAAGTCGAATTTAAGAAAGCCAAGGGCTTCCACCGCATCTTTGTCAAAGTGGGTCAGCCACGCATCTCCGCTGGAGGTCAGTGGCAGGTGGCGGTCAAGGGGTTCGCTTGTGACAACCACTCCTGCGGCGTGGGTGGTCACGTGACGGGGCATACCCTCAAGTCGCTGTGCCATATCCACAAGTCGCCGTACTGTGCCGTCAGATTTGTACAAGTTGCCGAACTCAGGTTCTTCAAGCGCCCGCTCTAACTTAATTCCAAGCCAGTATGGTATCGCCTTTGCCACTCGGTCAACGTCGGCGTAGGACAAGCCAAGGACACGCCCCACATCTCGAACGCTTGCCCGTGCGGCAAACGTCCCGAATGCGGCGATATGTGCCACGTGTTCCCGCCCGTACTTGCGGCGAACATACTCTACCACCTCGTCACGGCGAAGATGGCAAAAATCAATATCAAAGTCGGGCATCCCTAATCGTTCAGGGTTCAAAAATCGCTCGAACAGCAATCCATATCGCAGGCTGTCCACTTGGGTAATGCCTAACAGATATGCCACCAAGCTACCTGCTCCCGACCCACGCCCAGGCCCTGTGGCAATGCGATTTTCCTTTGCCCACGCCACAAAATCATGTACCACCAAAAAATAATCAGGAAAGCCCATGCGGTCAATCATCAAAAGTTCGTACACCATTCGCATACGATAGTCCTCGATGGTCAGCCCCTCCGCGGGAATCTCCCCCTTCTCGGTCAACCGCTCTATCCCCTCCTCGCACAGCTTTTTCAGATGGGTCGAGGCTTTCTCCCCATCGGGCAGAGGAAACTTGGGCAGGTGGCGTGCGGTGAAATCAAAGGCGAAACGGCACTTTTCCGCAACGACTTGTGTGTTCGCAATGGCGGCAGGATAGGCAGACAACGCTGACTGCATCTCTTCGGTGGAGCGGAAGTAGCGGTTGTCGCCGAAACTGCTGTCTAACTGCTCCTTTTCACCAATTGCAGTCAGCATAGCCTGCACAATGGCGTCCTCTCGCTGGATATACTGCACCCCGCCAATTGCAACGTGCTGAATGTTCAGCTTTTCGCCGAATGTCGCCATCATTGCCGCATTTTCAGGGTCGGCGGCATCTAAGCCGAGATAAAAATCCTCGCCAAATATGGTGGCAAGACGGCACAGATGCTCTTCTGCCTCCTCCCTTCGCTCCTGTTCCGTCAAGCGAGCGGCAAGGCATTCCGCTCCACCGCAAATCGCCACTAATCCTGCGGCGTGGGACTGGAGCATAGAAAGCGGGACGCATTGACTGCTAATACTTGGGTCGGTGCAACCACGGCTGACCATACGGACAAGGTTAGCATAACCCTCTTCATCGCCGCATAGCAAAACAAGGGGGTAGCATTCCTCCCCCCATTCAGGCTTGTCCGAGGTGGCGTACATCATCTCGCATCCGATGATTGGGCGCACTCCCGCCTCGTCGCAAGACCGGGCAAAGGCAACCGAGCCGAACATGCTCATTCGGTCGGTAAGGGCGACAGCCTCTTGCCCTGCCGTAATAGCTGCCGGGGCAATATCTCCAATACGGCACGCCCCCCGCATCAGACTGTATTCACTTTGTGTGTATAGGTGTGTAAATTTCATGAGTATATGATAGCATAGTTGCGGTAAAAAGTCAATATAATAACCGCCCCCGATAAGAAGGGCGGTCAGAGTGAAGAAAAATCCTAAAGCACCATGGGGCGTTGCCCCAAATCCCACCAGAAAACTTTTTGCAAAAAACTGGTCGAGTGCGGGGCGAAGTCCCACGACTTTGACCTTTATCGAAAGTCTAAAACACAAAATCAAAAAAATATAGAATTAAAGCCTCCGATAAGAACCATAAAAGTGAACAAAACAGCATTCAAAGTACCTATGATAGAAAGAACCAGCCCAGCGGTTTGGATGCCCCCGTGACACCCTTTACTTGGTGCAATAAACGCAAAAATTAGCCCAAGTATGCCGAGAATCACATCAATAACAGGAATCGGAAGTATCATCGCAAGTATACCAAGAACAAGAGAAGCAGTAGCAAACCCTAATCCCGGTTGTTGATGCTTTTGATATAACGGACTAAACGGATTGTTTGTGTCGTACATATTGTTAGCATCGTAAGGTTTCCCGTTGTGTGGGTTGATTAAATAGTTAGGTTGCGGGGGGTGCGGCGTGTTTTGCCCACCCTCGTTTTGTCCGTTGTTTTGGTTGTTAAAGTTTTCGTACATGGTAAACTCCATTGAAAAGTGTATTGTTAGAAATTAAAATCCCAATAGGTATAGGTTCCACTATGAGTGATAAAAGCAATAGTCACAAGTACAGCGAGTATCATTCCAATAATTGAAAGAACAAGCCCGGCAGTCTGTATTCCGCCGCGACATCCCTTTCCGGGCGCAATTGACGCAAAGATAATCCCGAGAAAAGGAACAATTAAACCCAAAACAGGAAAAAACATGAGAAAAAACGAACAAATACCCAACACCAAAGAAGTGATGGCAAATCCTTTGCCCGGTTGTTGATACTTTTGATATAGCGGACTAAACGGATTGTTTGTGTCATAAATGTTGTTTGGGTCAAAAGGCTTTCCATTATGAGGGTTAATCATAAATGTGGGCTGTTTGTTTTGCTCACCGTCATTTTGCTGATTTTGTCCGTTGTCGTTTTGATTAAAATTATTGTACATGGTCATGCTCCTTTGTGTTTACTAAAAACCAAATACTCTACTTAATGCAAGAAAATTACCGGCATCTAAATAATAAACTACAAAGTTTATTGCGACAATTGTTCCGATAATAGAAACAATCAGACCGGCAGTTTGTATTCCGCCACGTGACCCTTGGCTTGGGGCGATTGCCGCAAAAGCAATGCCCAATATGCCAAAGGCCACGTTTACTATAGGTACAATAACTAAATAAGCCAAAATCCCCATAATCAAAGAGAGAATAGCAAACCCCTTGCCCGGCTGTTTGTGCTTCACATACAGCGGACTGAATGGATTGTTGGTGTCATATACGTTACAAGGGTCGAATGGTTTATTGTTGTGCGGGTTAATCATATATTCAGGCGGTTTTGGTTGCTGTCGCTCCACTTGATTTTCTTGGACTTGGTTTTGGTTATAGTTTTCGTACATTAGTGTTTTTCCTTGTTTTATGCTTTACCGTTGCAACCAAGAACACTTACCAACTTGTGGCGGACGATGTTCTTGATGTTTTCGCGGGCTGGTTTTAGGTATTGGCGGGGGTCGAAATGGTCGGGGTTGCTCGCGAAATGCTGTCTGATAGAAGCAGTCATTGCAAGGCGCAGGTCAGAGTCGATGTTAATCTTGCACACCGCCATGCTTGCTGCTTTGCGTAGCATATCCTCGGGAATGCCGATAGCATCAGGCATTGCGCCGCCGTTTTTGTTAATCATTTCCACATACTCCGGCACAACAGATGACGCACCATGTAGCACGATAGGGAAGTTTGGCAGACGGCGACCGATTTCTTCGAGAATATCAAAGCGAAGTTGGGGGTTTTGCCCCGGCTTGAACTTGTACGCTCCGTGGCTTGTGCCAATGGCAATAGCCAAAGAGTCAACTCCTGTACGCTCGACGAATTCTTGCACTTCGTCCGGGTCGGTGTAAACTGCATCCTCGTCGGAAACATTCACATCATCTTCGATTCCTGCAAGGCGACCAAGTTCACCTTCTACAGTGACACCATGGGCGTGAGCATACTCCACCACTTTTTTAGTCAGGGCAATGTTCTCCTCGAAAGAATGATGGCTTCCGTCAATCATTACGCTGGTAAATCCGCCGTCAATGCAGGATTTGCACAGCTCGAAAGTGTCACCATGGTCAAGGTGGAGGGCGATTGGCATACCGGTGTCCGCAATGGCGGCTTCTACCAGCTTGGTCAGATATACGTGCTTGGCGTAGTTGCGCGCGCCGGAGGATACTTGCAGGATAATAGGGGCTTTTTCCTCGGCGGCGGCTTCGGTAATTCCTTGGATAATTTCCATGTTGTTCACGTTGAACGCACCGATGGCATAGCCGCCGGCGTAGGCTTTCGCAAACATTTCTTTTGTCGATACTAATGGCATTTTGAACTCTCCTAATAATATATGTATTTTTGGTTTGCTCTATTATATCACACTTTTTTATTTTTTGCAAGAGAAAGATTATATATCAACCTGATTTCTGATAAGAATTGCGAAAAAAAGCATAGCAGATAGCTTTCAAAGCTATCTGCTATGCTCTGGTTTTGTGTTTCCAAGATAGATGGTCTGAACTGGTGGGACGATGTTGCAAATACAAGTCGCTTATCTCATAAATGTCCACAAATCGTACCACACAAATGCAGTCCATGTTCCGACAGAAAAACATAGTCGCCAATTATTTTCTTCAAATCTCAAAAATTTGATAATATAAGGCAAGCCGTTATGAAAGCAAAAATCACAAAACGGTGGATTTTCACTGGGAATGCCATCAAAGTTTGCATTCATGAAAAGTAATTGAATTGTATATGGAGTATTCTCATAGTCCCAAAAATAATCAAATATATGGAAATATAAATTTTGTTCCGTTCCTTGCAAAGGTCCACGTTCGTATTCGGCTGACACAAAAAGCTTTCCATCAATCTCTTTGTATATCGGCCAATATGGACT
Source organism: Oscillospiraceae bacterium (assembly GCA_009788105.1). Lineage (GTDB taxonomy): Bacteria > Bacillota > Clostridia > Oscillospirales > CAG-272 > WQSD01. The sequence goes on from WQSD01000010.1 coordinate 11,942, forward strand.
CAGCAATGTGCTTAAAATAAAATCGCCATGTTGTTCCCCTGTCCGACCTTCGCGTGATGTATGAAACAAAATAAAATCTTCTATATCTTGATACGACTGAAACAACGGGTCGGTCACAAGATGAAACACCCTATCCCATTCTCGACCTTCTTCATGTTCAATTACAACATTTGCATTTTTATCTCGTTCTACTTCTTGATGAATTAATCTTAGAAAATCATCCCACATTCCTGTCAAATTTTCCATGACAACATCAATTGGGCTTTCAACTGTTGTTGTTATGTATATTGGCTGACAATCGCACGGTGGGCAATCTGTGTATATTGGCTGACAATCGCACGGCGGGCAATCATGAAGCAAATTTTCATCCATATCGCTACAAGACGTCAGAAATACAGATAGAGTAAAAACAATCACCAACATTACAATTTTCATATAAATTCCCTTTATTATTAAAGTATTGCCTTACAAACACTGTCAACAGAAATAATATTTGAAAATATAAAACGACCCAATCCAAATACAGCAAATACACCACTGTACGTAGATTGGGTCGTTGATTATCAAATTCTTTATACCATTGTCATACTACTTGTCCTATTCTATAACAAGGTATCCCCGAAGCAATTTGAACAACTACACAATCTATCGCACACATGGGCAAAACGAATTAGAATTAAGATTTTCATAATGGTGTTCCTCGCTTTCAAGTTTTTGGTGGCTGTAATAAGCCTAATTTTTGTGGAATTTTAAGAAGTGTTCCAACTGTATGTTCACCTCTTGTTGACACCAATATACCATATCCGAAACACTTTGTCAATACTTTTTTCAAAAAAAATTAAAAAAAATTAAAAAAATTAAAAAAACAAAAATCAACCTGAAGAAAAACCATAAAACACCTTGGGGCGTTGCCGTCCAGCAGGTCGCCGTAATGCGTGAGCGGGCAAAACTTGTGCGGCGTTGCCCCAAACCCCACGACCTTGACCTTTTTCTTCAGTCCGAGATTATATATAACAAATTTTGATAAATAAAATCAAATTTATCAATAAATAATATTGGACTTATTCTCTGTTTTCCGCTATAATAGGCTTGTCGAAATAGCAAAAACGATGGAGGTAATTTATAATGCTTAAAGAAATCAGCATTAAAAAAGTGAAATTTGATGCAGAAGAAGTGTTCAGAATTGGGGGCTTCTACTGTTCCGAGGCGATTGTGTCCTCGGTGAGAAAAAACATTGACCCGAATATGCCAATCGAGCTTGTTCGCACGGCGTCCGGCTTTCCAATTGGTGTTGGGCGGGCGAAATGTATGTGCGGTGCGGTGTCAGGGGCGGTGATTGCCCTTGGGTACTTCTTCGGGCGTACCGACCCAACCACCCCAACCGACCCACAAAGCCAAAAATGCATGGAGCTTTGCCACGAGTTGCAAGAAAGTTTTCGCAAAAATCATGGCTCGCTGTGCTGTCACATCCACGTTGCGGGCATGGATCTTGCCAGCGGCGAACACAAAAAGCAATGCGTGGCATTCACCGGTGAAATGGCGGCGAAAACTGCTGAAATCATCGCCCGTGAACTTGGCTTAAAAGTCGTGGATTAGAGGGCAAAGCATTGATGAAATTCATAAAAAGATTTAGTAAAAGCGTTCCCATGGCTTTGTGCGGGCTGTCCCTTGGACTTGCCGCACTGGGGAATTTGCTTAATCACCCGTTCAGCCCTTTCAGACGCCGTATAGTTGAAACTGCTTACCCAGCCATCGAGTGGCTGTACAATCCGGAACTTGCGACAACGCTTCGTTACATATGCGGGTGGCTTTCACTTATTGTTCTCTTGGTTTTTGCCATGAAGTTAATTTTTGACTTTCCCCACGCCCGCGAGGAGCTAAAAACTCCTGTACCGTTAAGCGTTCTGCCCACCGCTACAATGGCGGTTATGTTGCTTTCCACCTACTTAATTGGGCATTTGCCGAATATTATTGTGGCTATAATTTGGGCGGCGGCTTTTGTCACTCAAATTGGTATTATGGCGGTGTTTTTCTGCCGCTTTATTCCAAAGTTTAAGTTAGGTACTGTATTCCCAAGTTGGTTCATTATCCTTGTTGGAATGGCAACAGCAAGCGTTACCGCACCTGCTATTAACGGAGTAACCGGCGACTGGATTAACATTGTTTCAATCGGACAAGCGGTGTTTTACATTACCCTTGTGCTGTATTTGATTGGTCTGCCAATTGTCATAACACGAATGATTAAGGTGCGGATTTTCCCCGAACCGGCGAAAAAAACCATTGCGATTTTTGCCGCACCAATGGGACTGTCGATTGTCGGATTTTATAGCTCGTTTGTAGCACCGACAGTCCCTGCCACCCCTGCCG
>WQSD01000011.1 GCA_009788105.1 Oscillospiraceae bacterium
AGGGGGTGGGACAGCGTCCCACGGCCTTGACGTTTCTTTTGACCTTAACCTACCCTACAAATTACCCCAGTCAAGAATAATCTTGCCGCTTAGCCCCGAATTCATTGCCTCAAAGCCCTTTTCAAAATCACGGGCGTCAAAGCGGTGGGTGATTATCGGGCTAATATCCAACCCGCCCTCAATCATTGCCGCCATCTTGTACCAAGTATCGTACATTTCACGGCCGTAAATCCCTTTGATAACAAGGCAACGGAACACAACTTTGTCCCAGTCAATGGACGTGCCTGCCGCCTGCATTCCAAGCATGGTAATCCGCCCGCCGTGGTACATATTGTCCACCATTTGATTAAACGCAACAGGCGAGCCTGACATTTCCATGCCAATATCAAAGCCAAGAATGCCCATTTCGGACATAACTCCACGCAAATCCTCTTTCATTGGGTTGACCACACGGGTCGCACCCATTTTCGCCGCAAGTCCAAGGCGATAGTCGTTCACATCGGTGACAACAACGTTTCTCGCACCACCAAACTTCGCCACAGCCGCCGCCATAATCCCAATTGGTCCTGCCCCGGTAATCAGCACGTCCTCACCCACGATTGGGAAAGACAGCGCACAATGCACCGCATTGCCGAATGGGTCGAATACCGGATAAAGCTCTTCCGGCACAGCGCCTGAGCATTTTATTAAATTTGAGGCGGGAATGACCAGATATTCGGCGAAACAACCGTCGCGGTTCACCCCAACTCCCTTGGTTTCAGGGCAAAGATGCGCCCGTCCGGCACGGCAATGACGGCAAATATCGCACACCAAATGCCCCTCACCGGACACAAGCTCTCCCACTTTGTACCCACTCACCGCCGAGCCAACTTCCACGATTTCGCCTACATATTCGTGTCCGATAATCATTTGCGGCTTGATTGTTCGTGCCGCCCACTCGTCCCAGTTGTAAATATGCACGTCTGTGCCGCAAATTGCCGTCTTGCGGATTTTGATTTTCACTTCAGACGGTCCCGGTGGTGCGGGAATCGGCACCTGTTTCATTGTCAGCCCTGCCGCCGCTGTTTCTTTGACTATAGCCCACATTTGTTTGCTCATGTTTTTGCTCCTTAAAATAAATATGCTTTTCTTTAGTATATCCAGAGTGAAGAAAAACCTCAAAAACTTTGACACAAAAGTATTTCATGCTTTTGTGTCAAGAAGTTTTTAGTCAAGTTTTTTTCAAGCCCTTGTGAGCGCTGAAGGCGACAGTATGGACGGTTCATCCGTCTGGCAGGTCGCCGTAATGCGTGAGCGGGCAAAACTTGTGCGGTGTGGGCGCACAGCCCACGGTCTTGACCTTTTTCTTCAGTCTAAATATGCTTTTCTTTAAGTATATCATATTTTTGCCGAAAATTCAATACCTGATAAAAAATCTAAAAAAAATCTCCCCGACCACTTGTGTAGTCGGGGAAAAGTTTAATATTTCGCCAATACCGCCTGAAAAGCCTCGGTTTTGCGGAGTTCTGTAAAGAATGGTGCATTTTTCAGCCATGTGGCAGACGCAGCGGAATCCGCCGAGCATTCAAGATACTTTTCATAGTATTTCGCCGCCGTATCATAGCGTTTTTCCATGTTGGAATATTTTCCGCCCTCGTGATATATTGAGCCGAGAATGCTTTTGGTGCTTTCGTATCCTGCTTCTGCACAAAAAGTTTTTATCTGTTCAGCTAATAATTCTGACAAGCGGTCTTTTTCCTCAAAGGTTTTATCGGACAGCCAAAGGGTGCGGAAATACTTTTGTAAAGCACCGCAACCTAACGTAACTATATTAACATTGATGCGTTCAAGCCATTCTTCAGTCCCATGAGGAAAAAGCTGTTCAATATGCTGTTCTTTAGAGCTCCACCAGCTTGGAAAATCATCAAAACAAGCTATCGCTTTATCTATCTCCCCTTGCGCTTTGTAAACTATTGCCATGATGTGTGCCGCCTCGAACCGCAAGCCGTTTGTGGTGCATTCATCAAGGATACGCCGGCAACCAGCAAGCAGTTCCTCCGCATGGGATAGGATTTTCTCTTGGGAAGATTCTGCCGTGCGACCGCCAACTAAGTGGTGCATATAGGTTACTAAAATCCTAAAGTCGTTTGGGAAATCATGAAGAGCGGCAAGCAAAACTTCTTCATTCTCTTTGTACTTTCCTTTTGCCCAAAGTTCGTCCATTTTGGCTATTCGCTTTTGAATCTCCATTTCCACAGCCGCTTTGTCATAGCCCAGCAGTTCGTCTGTGCTGACCCCGAAAAAGCTGGCGATGGGCAGAATCATGCTGATGTCCGGCAGGGTTTCCCCACGCTCCCACTTGCTGACCGCAGGGGCAGACACGTTCATATACTCTGCAAATTTTTCTTGTGTAATATCTTTTTGCTGGCGAAAGCGTTTGATATTAACGCCGATTTGAATGTTCATCATTGATATTCTCCTAATTGTGTTTTTGTTTTGGCAGGCCTGCCGTTACTAACAGTATATACTATTCCGCACCAAAACACCAGCACCTGTCGGGAAAGAGAATATAACTGTGGGTTAAAAAATATAACTCACAGCACACCAAGACAAAAAAAGAGTAGGACGTTTCACAGTTCCACCACCGTCACCCCGGTGTCCCCTTCGCCAAACTCGCCAATGCGAAAGGACTTTATCCGCTTATCCCGCTTCAAATTTTCCCATATCACACGGCGCAACACTCCGCTGCCTTTGCCGTGGATAATTCGCACAGAAGGCATTCGCAGGACAACTGCGTCGTCGATGTGCTTGTCGCACTCCTCCCACGCTTCCTCCCCGGTCATGCCCCGCAGGTCAATTTCGTGAGAGAAGTTCGCCGCCGATACCCCACTTAATTTTGGTGGCGGTGTTTCTTTTTTTGCTTTTTCGGCGACGGCAGGGTCAAGCAGACGCAAATTCTTCACCTTTGTGCGGGTGGTAAGAGTGCCGCAAGTGACAAGGACATTCCCCCCTTTGTCCGGGTCAGCGGCAAGTATACCCTGCTGATTCATGCTGACAACCAGCACACGGTCGCCGCTTACAAGAGGGCGGGGCAGGGTGTAGTCCTCGTTTGTGCGGTGCAGTACCGGGGTAGATTCTTCGGTGGCGGCATCCATGTGACGGTTAAAATCCCGCCGCGCCGCATCTAATTTTGCACCAAAGTCAGCCGATTCTTTCTCTCGCCTGACCTGCTCAAGCTCTGCAAGCACATAGTTCGCCGAGGCTTTCGCTCCGCTAAGAATGGTCGCCGCCTTCTCCTGTGCATCCGCAAGGGCTTTTTCGGACAGCTGTTGCCGTCTGGCAATGTCCGCCTCCGTTTTAGCAAGGCGAGCGTCCATTTCCGCCCGCGCCGCCTCAAGCTCGGCACGGAGGGTGTCGCTTTCACGGCGGCTGTCCTCAAGGCTACCGATAACCGTTTCAAGTTGTCGCTCGTTTACGCCAACAAACCCTTGCGCCGCTGTGATAATCTCATCTGACAGCCCAAGACGGCGGGAAATAGCAAAGGCGTTGCTTCGCCCCACCGCCCCGATAATCAGGCGGTAGGTTGGGGAAAGAGTTTCGATGTTAAACTCACAGGAGGCATTAGAGTAGCCCTCGGTGACAAGGGCGAAAGATTTCAGCTCTGCGTAGTGGGTTGTGGCAGCGCAAAGTGCTCCTGCTTCTTTGGTAGCAATAAGAATTGCCGTTGCAAGTGCCGCCCCTTCGGTAGGGTCAGTACCTGCACCAAGCTCGTCGAACAGCACCAGCGAGCGACTGCACACCTGCCCCATAACCCCAACGATATTCTTCATATGCCCTGAAAATGTGGACAGCGACTGGGACAGACTTTGCTCGTCCCCAATGTCCGCGAAAACCGAATCGAAGATGCACAAACTGCTTCCGAATTCGCAGGGGATAAACAGCCCTGACTGTGCCATAAGTGCAAACAGACCAAGGGTTTTCAGGGTCACAGTCTTGCCCCCGGTATTTGGTCCGGTGATAACCAGCACCTCAAATTCGACCCCAAGGCGAATGTCCACCGGCACGACTTTTTCCGGGTCAAGCAATGGGTGGCGAGAGCGGAGGAGTGACACCTCCCGCTTTTCCGTCAGGGTGGGCTGGCTGGCTCGCATTTTGTGCGCAAGCTCTGCGCGGGCAAAGACGGTGTCAAGGTGAGTGATAGTGTGATAGTTCCCCGCTAAATCCGCTCCAACCACAGCACATTCGGCGGAAAGTGCCGAGAGAATACGCTCGATTTCCCGCACCTCTTCAAGGTGCAAGGCGCGTAGCTCGTTGTTGGTTTCCACCACCGCCATAGGCTCGATAAACAGGGTCGAACCGGAGGCAGATGTGTCGTGCAACAGCCCCTTAATCTCCCCTTTATGCTCCGCCTTGACAGGGACAACATAACGCCCATTTCGTTGGGTGATAATATTGTCCTGCAGGTGTTTTGAGTGGGTCGAGCCGGTGATAAAGCGGTTTAATATGTCGGTGATTTTGTTGTTTTTGTGCTTGATGTTTCGGCGAATGTCGGCAAGAGCGGGGCTTGCCTCGTCGGCGATGACTTCCTCGTCGATAATGGCGCGGTCAATGGCAAGCTCCAGGTCACGATGGAGCTGTAGGGCGGCGAAATACTTCTCCAATGCACTATCCTCCACCATGTGACTGCGGGCATAGTCACAAAGACTGCGAACAGAACGGCAGAGAGCGGATATTTCCATAAGTTCGATGGTGGACAGGGTCGCACCCCGCTCCGCTCGGTCAAGGGCAGGCAGAATGTTCGCCCCTTTGCCGAAAGATGGCTTGCCCGAATGCTCGGTGTAGCCCATGGCGTGGGCGACTTCGTGCAGGGTTGCCCGCACAAGGGAAATATCCGCCGACGGGGTGGTGTCAAGGCAAAGCTGTCGCCCGCCCACTGTGGCGGCACAGTCGGCAAGCATATTCAGCACACGGTCAAATTCTAATGCGGCAGCAGCTTTGATGTAGTTTTTCATGGGGGGTGTCCTTTTGTTTGTCTTACCAATGTTTGTCATATGGGTCGAATTTGTTGTCTAAATATATTTGCCAAGTAAAGCCTTTTAAGTCACTATCCTTGTATTTTTTGTAGAGGTAAATGTAGCTTGGAATTTGGTAAAGTAAATAGAAATTAAGGGGTATGGCTATAATGCTTACTATAACCATAACAACCATGGAAGCTGGCTCATAAAAGCCCATAATAGCCGAAATTATTCCTCCTGTAGCAAAAGACACAATTGCTATTAGTGCAAAAGAGATTGCGGATATTAAAAAACTGGTTTCAAGGTGTTTCTTTTCAAAGAATGGAAAGTCGTCAAGTATATCTTTGTCTAATGTTGGACCTCCCAATAGATGATTATTACCCCAAAACCTTTGTTTGTTCATAATCACTCGCAATATTTTTCGTAAATCTTTGTTTTTGTTATTCATTCAAATTCTCCCATGTATGTTTTGCTCTTATTCCCGTCCCCCAAAAGTCGAGGTGTGGCAATGCGTAGCATTACGGGAGGAGTTTGTTTTAATGGTACTCCCTCCGACGGCTACGCCGCCACCTCCCTCACGAGGGAGGCTTGGGTGCGGTGCGGGTGTTGTTGTTTTGTAGGGGCGAACTGTGTTCGCCCGCGGAATAATTGCACGACCCATCATTGCGGGCGGCAGGTTGTCGCCCCTACGGGTGCAGTACAATTTTTCGTGCATTTTCGTGTAGTTCGTGGTTGACTGCCCTTGACCTTTTCAATAAATTGATTTGCGTAAGCAAATCCACCTTAATTCTTCATTTTTAATTCTTAATTCTTCATTCTTTGCCGCCCTACACTCCCGTTGACCCAAAGCCACCCTCACCCCTAACCGTGTCAGGCAACTCCTCGGATTCCTCGAAAATGGCGGCAATGTAGGGTGCGATGACCATTTGAGCGACACGTTCGCCGTGGGTGATTTCCTGTGGCTGTGTGCCATGATTATGCAATGCAACCATGACCTCACCACGATAATCGCTGTCCACCACTCCCACCTTGTTAGCAGGAGCAAGCCCCCGCTTGGCGGCAAGTCCGCTTCTGGCGTGAATAAACCCTGCCAACCCCACAGGAATAGCAACGGCAACCCCGGTTGGTATCATCACAGTTTCGTGGGGGACAATGGTGACGGATGTATCAAGACAAGCGTAAAGGTCAGCACCTGCGGCGAATTCTGTGCCGTAGGTAGGAAGAATCGCGTTTGAACGCAGAATTTTGATTTGAATTTTCATGGAATACCTCGTTGACGAAAATATTTACAAATTGTATGTTGACATTTGTGAAAAATTGTGTATAATAGGAGTATATGACTATCCAATTAGCTCATGAAACAGCCAAAGCATTGTCATTGCGGGCTTGACCCGCAATCTCATCAAATATTGAAGTCCCATGAGATTGCGGGTCAAGCCCGCAATGACATAGAGAAGCTGAAACTTTGCATTATGATCTATCTTGATAGCCACATAATAGTATATCAGTCCATTAGGAGGATTAAAATGAAGAAAACAAAGATTATCATTGGCGTGTCAATCTTGCTTGTGGTGCTTTTAGCCCTGCCGGTATTGGCATTAAGCGGAGTTTTCAGTTCTTATGACAATTCTGACGAGCAATCACACTTTGACTGCCGAGTATATAACTGCCCGATTTGTCTGCCGTTAGCGGTGCCACCAATCGGCGAGTTGCCAACGTATGAACCAAGCGACAACGATTTGCCAATCGACTGGCCCCAAGGGATGACCCCGGAAATGCCACCCATAGGCGACGCACCAGACCAGCCCCATCGTGGCGGTTTGTGCAGAATGGCAGATTGCCCATATTGCGAGCCGTTAAGACAGCCACCACACCTTATTTCCGTTGTGTTACCTGAAGTTGGGGGTGACGCACTCGAATTTTTGCAAGAAATAGACGGACATCGCTTCTATTTGACACAAATGATTTCCGAAACAATATTTTTGTATTTTTCTGATGGCTCTCGCTATACTTTGAGATATGCCTTTGAAGCGGGTATAGTTACAATCAACGAATTGATTGCCGCTGGTGTGCCGATATTTATCGACTATCCAGCTCACTCCGGAAATCACAACGGAGGGCTGTGCCGTATGATGAACTGTCCATATTGCACTCCGATTAGGGAAGCGTTGACCCACCCGGCGGGCATTTCTTGTCTTGTGTATGGGTGTACCGTGTGTTAGTGAAATATGAAAGGGTGGGCTTGTGCCTGCCCTTTTTTATTTTGGTTGAATTCTTCGTGCGGAGGTTGGTTGCCGTCCCTACGGATGCGGTTGCGGGTGTTGTTGTCTTGTAGGGGCGAACTGTGTTCGCCCGTGGAATAATTGCACACCCAGCATTGCGGGCGAACACAGTTCGCCCCTACAGCGTTTCGGTTGTTCCGTTCAAGCGGACGACCGAGGGAGGTAGTCCCTACGAATGCGGTGTTGCCCTTTCCAATAAAATATTTTGCGTAGCAAAATTACATAAATTCTTCATTTTTCATTCTTAATTCTTCATTCCCATTCCCCTATCACCCGCACACCCGCCTCTTTCAGCGTGCGGATATGCTCATCAAACCCGTCAGGGATAACTTCTCCCGGCACAATCAGCGGTATGCCCGGCGGGTAGGCGTAAACATACTTTGATGCAATTCCCTTTGACCTTAGGTCTCTGTTTACAGCTTGGTGTGCCGACATTGCGACTTGTGGCAGGGGAAGGGGAGCGAAAGTGCGAGAGGGGATATACAGCTCGTCCATCATGCCCCCGTCAATCAGGGTCAGAGCCATGCCAAGAGCCATAAAATGCTCTTCCGTGTCGCAAATGCTTGTCATAGCAAGGGCATAGGCGGTGCTTGCCATCTCCAGTTCAATGCCAAAATCTTGACGGAGGATTTTCATTAACTTCGTGCCGCTTATCTGCTTTTTCCGCCCACTAATTACGATTTTCCCGCCATCAGCAAGAAAGGGCGTATCAAGGGTGAGGTTTTTCAGCTTGGTGTGGTTGCGAAATGCCTGTATCATCTGTCGGTAATCGCCCGTTAGCTCTACTCCATCCTCCTCTAATAGGTGCAAACACTGGTCAACCGAAGCAAGCAAAGGGTAGGACGGACTGCTGGAATTGAAGTATTCCATGCTTGTGGCAAAGGGCATATCAGGGTGGTCGCGGGTGATATTTTCGAGCAACACCGCCGTTTGGGTGAGTGCTGGCAGAGTCTTGTGCAGGCTGTGAACAACAATATCTGCGTGCCTAAATGGATTTTCTTGCCCAATAGCAAGGTGCGCACCATGGGCAGCGTCCACCATCAGAATTGCGCCCCTCTCGTGTACTACCCCAGCAATTGCAGTAATATCACTCAGCACCCCCTCATAGGTTGGGCTGGTGATAATCACAAGTTCCGCATCGGGTGCGGCGGCAAATGCGTCGCCCACTTGCTGTGCCGTCACAGGAGCACTGATTCCACTATGTGGGCATACTTCAGGCTGAATATACCAGGGTTGCAGACGGCAAAGCTCCACAGCGTGGTACACGCTTTTGTGGCAGTTTCGCGCCATAATCACCCCTTCGCCCTCGTCGGTGACTGCGCGAATAGCGGCAAGGATAGCACCCGTGCCGCCGTTGGTGGAGATATACGCCTTGCCACGGGGAAAGCCGAACAGTTTCGCCGCTCTCTCTTCCATGGAGGCAACATAACTCCGCCCCTCTCCGTAAGTATCGGTGACAAGGGGAATTTCGGTAATGTCCGCATCCCACGGCAAAATCTTGCCCAGCATGGCGGTGTTCCGCTTATGCCCCGGCATGTGCATGGGTATTATGTCGCTTTTGGTGTAGCGACGAATGATTTTTGATAGTGACATAAAAACCTCAATTTTACTCCCTACTCCATCTCCAACAGCGCCTCCAAGGCAAGCACATATCCCGCCGCCCCAAAGCCCACGATACTTCCGCGGCACACAGGGGAAATCAGCGAGCGATGACGGAACTCTTCCCGTGCGTGGATGTTAGAGATATGCACCTCGATGACCGGGGTGGGGATAGCCTCGATAGCGTCACGAATAGCCACCGAAGTGTGGCTGTAGCCCCCCGGGTTGATGATAACAGCGTCATAGCCGTGGCGGGCGGTGTGCAGACGGTCGATAATCTCTCCCTCGTGGTTTGACTGGAAAAATTCCGCCTGCCAGTTGTACTCCTCAGCACGCTCCGCAATGCGAGTTTCCAGCCCCTCAAGTGTAAGCGAGCCGTACACATCAGGGTTGCGCTCGCCCAGCAGATTTAGGTTTGGTCCGTTGATGATTAGTATTTTCATGGGGTGTTCTCCTTAATGGTTATGCTTCGACATTTATCCAGCAAGTACAATAAATCTCTTCGTTACATGGCACGAAACCCGCCCCTACAAATGCGACTTTCGTCCTTTTTCGTGTATTTCGTGGTGAAACGCCCTTGCCTTTTCAATAAAACAATTTGCGTAGCAAATTTTCCGAAATTCTTCATTTTTCATTCTTAATTCTTCATCGCCCTTGCCCCCTGCATCCACATCTCCCTCATCATCACCGCATCTTCCGCCTGCGTTCCTGCGGACTCGCAGATTATCCGCGGGGTTAGCCCACGGCGGGCAATCACATTCATGAGTAGCCGTGGGTCAGGGCCATAGCCCTGGTCGCAGAATCGCACGTGCTTCTTCTCTCCTGCGGTCGTAAATTCGATTTTCGAGAAGTGGCAGTGGAGATTTTGTGCCACACCTGCACCAAGCCCCGCCGAAATAGCATCGAAAACCGCTTCAAAATCCGCTTCGGTCAGCAGAGTTTCCCCACACTGTCTTGCCCACATATGCCCAAAATCCACCACAGGGGCAAGGCGGGGGTGGATACAGCAAATCTCCAGCACCTCGTCAAGCGTACCAAGCAATCCCTGCTTCCCCATGGTTTCGATACCAAGGCGAATGTGGGGTGCGGTGTCCCTGTGGCGGTCAATGGCGGCAAGCAGGGTCTCTTTGGTCAGGTGCATTGCCTCGTCACGTCCAACGGCTGTGCCTCCGGGGTGAATGACGATAATATCCGCGCCCATAGCCTCGGCGGCGGCAAGACTTTTGCCAATGTGCCCGATACTGCGGGCGCGAATAGCAGGGTCAGGACTGGACAGGGATATGTAATATGGCGCATGAAAAGACAGCTTTATGCCGTGTTTCGCCGCCTCTTCGCCGATTTTGGCGAAAGTTTCGGTCGAGCCGCTAACCCCGTGTCCGGCGGAGTATTCGTATGCGGTCAGCCCCATTTCTGCAAGCCCTGCAAAGGCTTGATATGTATGTTTCAGCCCGGATTCACGAAAGCTGTCGCTGTTTCCCGCAGGACCAAACAAAGGGGAAAGTGGATTAGTCATTGTTGGTAAACCCTTTCAAAAACCATTGCTCTGCACCTCGTTTTGTACGAGAGAAAATATTGCTGGCAGGCTTGATAGGTCGTACCAAAATCACGTGTTTTATCCCGCAAAATTTTGTGCCAAGCACGTCGGTGAACACCTGGTCGCCGATAACCGCGGTGTTGTCACGGGTAGTACCCATGATTTTCATTGCCCTTGTGAACACTCGGCGGGACAGCGGCTTTGTAGAGTTGGCATAAGCAGGCAACCCAAGGTCTGAATTAAAGGTTTTCACTCGATTTTTTGTATTATTAGACGCAAGCACCACCTTTATTCCTTGCTCTTTTAAGGAGTTAAGAAATTGCATTGCCTCGGGGGTTGGGTGGGTTTCGTCATAGTTAATAAGGGTATTGTCAATATCGCAAATAACCCCTTCAATGCCCCGCTTGACAAAATAATCCGCAGGAATGGAGGAAATATCATTATAGTAATTGGTTGGCTGGAAGAGTTTTTTCATTTATTTATAAAAGCCTTTTATGTTTTATTGTAGTATGAGTGTGCCTTCTAACGAGATTGAAACGCCCTTGTGAGCGCTGAAGGCGGTGGTATGACTGGTTCATCCAGTCAGCAGACCGCCGAAATGCGTGAGCGGGCTATGATTGACCACAATGCGGGTTTAGAAGGCGCGCCCAGTATATCACACCCCGACATCAAAATCAAGCCTATTCATCTAACATCAACTTGATTTTTTCCCATTTAGCGTCGATTTTTTTGGGGGTACAGCCGCATTCAGCTTGGTCGGTTTTATTCATGTCAGCACCGCATTCTTGGCACAGCCCACGGCATTCCTCGTGGCACAAGTGCCGCTCCGGCAGGTGAATGTAAATCTCCTCCGCCAGTCGTCCGGTAATATCAAGGGTATCCCCTTTGACGAAAAGGTAGTCGTCATCGTCCTCTTCCAATGCTCCGACCACAGCCACAGGAGCGGATAGCGCAAACTCTAAAGAATATTCTGTATCCACAAGACAGCGGTCGCATGGCTGGGTATAGTTTATGCTAATATCCGCCGTAAGAGTCATATACCCGGCGGCGTTTTTGATTTTTCCTGTGACAGTCGAGGAAGTCACAGTAACGCCGCAAGGGAAGTCCTCGGGCAGGCTACCGCTGAAAGCAAGCTCGGTGACGGTGTGGTTTAGTATGGGTGTTGTGTTAATTTTCATTTTATGCGTCCTTTTTAATTGCTCTGTCGAATAGCATTGCTATATAAGGGAGTGTAGAAAAATAGGGTTTGTGGTCAATCATGTTTCAATCTCGTTTTTTTGGCGTTTTCAAAAACCGTTGCTACGCAACGAAGTGCGTTTTTGAAAAGCCAAAAAAATTCGCTCCAAGCGGAAAATCACCGCTTATCCGCCGAGATATTCATCACACTCACACAAACAATTCAGATGTACCTTTTCCTATATCCCAATGCTCGCTTTCAACAAAATCAAAGTCGGCGTTTTGTAAATTAAAGCGATTTATCACAAGTTGTCCTGCTTCAGGGTGCTTATCAAACCACGAACCCACCATAATTTGATAGTACTCTTTGTCATCGGGAGTGCGAATTTGAAACACCCGTCCTCGTGGAACAAGAGTGTAGTCCTCTTCTGAAAATATTTCGTCCGTGCTACCCATGGCAATTGCATCAGCCCTTACATTTTGCCATTCGATATGGTGCAGTTTTCCGATGGTTTTTCGCCCATGCTGATTAAAGGGCAGATTTGCGGCAAACTCGTCAAACACACCTACAAGGACATTTCTTCGGGAGTTATACCAAAACATTCCCACTTTCGCCCCTTCTTTAGGGCGTGGCGTACCGAACATTGTGTCCATGAGCAGGTCTTTTTCGGTATCGTCGATTTTAAGTGCTGTATAGTTCATTACTCCTCCCCTATTCCGAACAATCGCACCGCATTTTCTGTGGACAGCCGTGCAAATTCCTCGAATTCCATTCCCAGCAAGTCCGCTCCCATTTGGGCGGTGTAGTGGAGGTAGCCCGAGTGGTTTGTCTGCCCTCGCATTGGGTGGGGGGAGAGGTACGGGCAATCGGTTTCCACCATGATTTTGTCGGTAGGGGTCGCCTTAAAGGCGGCACGAACCTGCTCTGCGTTTTTGTATGTCAACGTGCCTGAAAACGAGAGATGCCACCCACGGCGGGTCAGTTGCCGTGCCATTTCAGCACTACCGGAAAAGCTGTGGAACACTCCCCGTGCCATCGGATAGCGGCAAACAATGTCAAAGCAATCTCCATCAGCCTCACGGCAGTGGACGATAATTGGCAGGTCAAGGGAAATGGCAAGCTCAATCTGTCGCTCGAACCAATATCGTTGCACATCACGGGGAGAAAGGTCGCGGTAGTAGTCCAGTCCGCACTCCCCGAGGGCAACCGCCTTTGGGTTCGCCAAAATCTCTGCAAGAGCGGCAAGAGTGGCCTTCTCGTCGCGAATTTTCCCCACATAATGGGGGTGAATTCCTGCCGAAGCGTACATAAAGTCATGTTGCCGGGTAAATTTCACGCTTGCACGAGAGCTTGGTATGTCGTACCCCACGTTCAAAATACGAGATACACCTCCCTGTCGGGCGGCTGTGATATATTCTTCCGCATTTGTGAACCTGCGGTCGTTGTAGTGGGCATGGGTGTCGAAAAGCATGATTCCCTACCTTCTTCGATTTGCAATCAAAAGGATACGAACCAACTGCATAATCGACAGCAACAGTGCGGCAACATAGGTCATGGCGGCGGCAGATAACACTTTCCGCGCTCCTGTTTCTTCGCTCTCGTCAAGGAAACGTCCTGCACGAAGCGCCGCCATAGCACGTGTGCTGGCGTTAAACTCTACCGGCAAGGTAACAAGCTGAAAGATAACAATAGTGGAGAAAAGTGCCGCACCAATCATGATAATCGGAAATCCAAGAGCGCTTTCAAACATAAGAAAGCCGATAATTATAATAATCATAGAAAAGCTGGAGGCAATTCCTGTCACCCGCACAAGGCTGGAGCGCGCCTTGAGAGGGGCGTAGTTTTCCGCGTGTTGTATGGCATGACCCACCTCGTGGGCGGCAACCCCAAGGGCGGCAACCGACGTAGAATCATGAACCGACTGGGAAAGAGCAACAACCTTTGTCCGTGGGTCGTAGTGGTCGGTAAGATTACCCTTAACCAACTTAATCTGCACGTCATACAAACGGTTTTCGTCAAGGATTTGGCGGGCAACCTGCGCCCCGGTCAGTCCGCGGCGGTTATGAATCTTTGAAAAGCGGGCAAAGGTGGATTGCACCCGTGCCGAGGCTATCCCGCAAATAATCATTGCAGGGATAACGAGAACGAAGAAATAAATGTCCTGTGGAAAAAAGAAGAAAAACATTGGGGTGAAGAAAAATTGCATAATGGTAGTTCCTTTCGTGGGGGGAGTTAAATGGAAATGAAGAATTAAAAATTAAAAATGAAGAATTAAGGTAGATTTGCTTACGCAAATCGCAGACTATCGATAAAGGTCAAGACCGTGGGCTTTCCGCCCACACCCGACCACCTTTTTGAAAAAAGGTGGAACAAAAACTTTATCGAAAAAGGTTTTTGGGGTTCTTAGCCCCTTTTTTCAAAAAGGGGCTAAGTGGGGTTTGGGGCAACGCCCCAAGAAAT
>WQSD01000012.1 GCA_009788105.1 Oscillospiraceae bacterium
CCCGCCGTATATGAATATGATGAACAAGCCAAAAACAGGCGGTGATGCAATCGCTCTCGGTAGTGAAGATGCTACTCCATTTACTAATGACAGTCGTGACCTTGGAAATATGGGGCGCAGTGAGTTTCTCAACTCATTGAAACGAGCTGTGGAGCTTACTTTGCCATTTATGAAGTTTCGAGGGTATGTCATTGTTTTTATTAAAGATATGCAGCCTAAGAAAAAACAACTTAATCTACTGCACACCGAAGTCATCGAAAAGTTAAATGAAATACCGAACATCTATTATAAAGGCATGAAAATATGGGCAGACGAAACAGCGAAAATGTACCCTTATGGATATCCGTTCTGCTTTGTTGCAAATCAAATACATCAATATATTTTAATTTTTCGCAAAGAGAAGTAAACCCTATACAAATTTACTAAAGGCTTGTTTTACACAGTCCGGAGCATCATCGTTTATATAAATCGCTCCGCAATCTGTTAAATAGAGCAACACTTTTTCATGTGGTATTTCAGTCTTGTTGCCGCCAAAAATACTCAGCCATCGCTCAGTTTTGGCACCGGGATAATATTTATTGATGTATTCATTTTCAATACTATCGTAATGCTTGATTTCATTTAATCCAGCAGACAACGTTTTGAGCTGTTTACCTTCAATAAGCAAGACGAGCAGTCCGTCAACATCGGACAATACCAAGTCGGGCAAGTACAGATTAAGAACGCCGCCAGAATCCTTTTTAGGCAAGACGATAAGTCTACCACTTTTTGTTTTGAAGTAGCCGCGCTCACAACCTGCATGGTTTTGATATACTTCACGCATATCGCAATATTCAGCTACAATGTGCAATAGAATTGAAGCAACTTTTTCAGAGTTTTTTTCATATTTCCAATATTTTTCCGGCAATGATGCGGTTTCAAATGTTATATCATCAAGCTTTACCCCAAGTGCTCGTGCTATATGAAAAAATTTGTTAGAACGATTTTTTTTCGCATATTTCTGTGAAACACCGTGCATTGTAATCACAATATCTCCGCACCAACCCAGCTTACGAATACAAGCCGAAATCATCGACAATGCGCCAATGTTAGGGTCGTGACCTATGTTTCCTTCATTGGCAGGTTTAGAAAGCCGTCCCGAAACAAAAATCGTATCGCCTTTTTTCGTTATTGAAATCGGCACATTTCCTGCGGGCGGTTTTCTCATGTTCGACTTGAACTGTATCAACTCATCAATCGATGCAAACGGCCGGAAACGGCCTTTTATTGATTTCCCAACGATTTCAACACCGAGCGTTAAAAGAATATTTGTGCCAAAAATGCTGGTGCAGCTTGGCGTTTTCTCTGTGCGCTCGCCGAGTTCATCGTTGTACAGCATATACAGCTTAACTTCTTTGGAAAATGACTTTATATGCACAAACTTAGAGCCGCGTTGATAGACACCAGTGTTCCGTGACTCGTCATCGCTGGTTTTAGTTTCCTCAATTGCCATCAAAAGATTATCCATGCAACCATCGGCAGGCTCTTGTTCTTGTTTAAACAGCAAGAAGTCAAAGAAACTCGAACTACCGCTAACTGTTTTGATATATATGTTATTTATACCCGACACACTTACATTTTCAAACAAGTATGTAAATGTAAACTTATTATTTGAAAAGAGCGGCTTAATTTTCGCATCTTTTTTATCCGATTGAAATTCACTCTCGAAATCACGGCAATATAAATTTAGTATTTGCCATAAAGTCGATATTTTAGGTTTTTCTTCGGTTAGAAACCATAGGTTCATTTTACCCCTCCTCTGTGGACATAATTCCACAAATATATTATATCAGAAAATTCGACCTTTTACAATACTTTTTCGAAAAAATCTCGTCAACCTAAAACGAGAGCACAACCCCGACACCCCGCGCCCTGTTCTGTATCTCATTGCTCCACACACTTCGCCTCCCAGTCTTCCCGCCAGCTTTCACATACCCATCATAGTCCCCCACCACACCACCCGGGGGCTACCTCAATCTCTACGACTTTACGAACGGACAGCGCGCCGGCCTCATACGCAGGAAATGCAATAATCAAAAATCAAACGCGCCCGAGTTGCTCTGCAATGCCAAAACTTGCCTTGGATTTCCGCACATTACGCCGCTAAATCAAAAGAAAATCAAACTCGAACGCAAAAATCAAAGGGGCGCACGCACAGCACGCCCCAATAATTCACGCTACGATTTTACGCAGTTGTCAACGCCTTGACCGCCTCCCTGCGAACCAATCGCCCATCAACGAACGCTGTGCCTGCGAAAGCTGTCGCACCAAATTCGGCATACAACTCACGCAGCGGTTGCAAAGCAAGTCCGCCACGCTCCATGAACCAGTAGTAGCTGAAATCACCGAACAAAATCGGACTGTTTCCAGAGTTGATTTGCGGCATATACGGCGATGTGTAGACTTTGTGACCGAGGATAGTGTCATCGGCATCACGCCATAGGTAGTTGCCGACATCATCTTTCAGCGTCCGCAGATAGAATGCCGTTTCGTCGTTCATCAGCCATGCAGCCTCACGGCGATGTTCGGCATCAAGGCTGAAAAACAAAGCCTTGACATCATCGAAAGACAAGGTGCCATCAGCCGTTACGCCAACTTCTGCACCCTCGCTTGGGTGTAGCAATCCAAACGGACGGGTTGTGCCGTCACCGTTGATGCAGGCGTCCTCCTCAGCTTTGCCGAACTCACGTCCCATATCACCGAGCAACGCCGTCACAATGTCGAACCCAGCATCGTTCAAGCATTTATTTGAAACCAGCGACAGCTTGGCGATTTTATGGGCGTTGGTTGCGAACGAATGATAGCCGTTCTCGCTTTTAGGGTAGGCAAGATTCTCGCCCACAAACTCCGCCGCCCCTGTCGGTTTCATGGTCTTGATTCTAACATTTCCACTCTCGGTGGAAATTACGCTTGCAATTCGGCGAAATATGTTGGTTTTCTCTGCCGCCGCACGGAAGACCACCTCGCCTTCGTTAGGGATAAAATACCCTGCGGCACTTTCAGCGCAAACGCCGTTTAAGTCTGCCGTGTCATAGACACGGTCCCGTTGGTAGTTCCAAAATGCGCTGTTGTAGCGCGGTGTTGTGGTTCTTATGAATCGTTTTTGATTTTGCATAATGCTGCTCCTTTTAATTTTTAATTGTTGATGTAATTGCTGTTTTACAGGTGTTTTTGACCCTCTGAACTTTGCGAATGATTTTGGCACTCTGAACTCACTGTGCCACCCTCGCAACACTCGCCAAGCCTTATAAACACAGGCTTTTTCGGGGATTGCACAAGTTCAGTATGCCATGTGTTCCTTAAATGGCATTTTTGGCACTCTGTCATATTTGTGCCGTCAGCGTGCCATAATTCCACCTTTAAGGAATATTGGCACACTCGTTGTGGTCTTCTGACAATTCCCAAAACCATTCGCGCCCTTGCTGAAATGTTTTGACAGTGCCTAAGTTTGACTTAGCTCGCTTGATTGTCCGCTCGGATAACCCCTCACGAGAACCGCTGCGGAATATGTCAGCGGCACGAACCTTCCCCGATGAGAGAATATCTTCAAGAAAAATTTCTGCACGATTACGTTTGTCGGCAGGTCTGCCGCGCGAGCCTGTGTCCGAATCACCGCGGATTAAATCACGAGCGGATAATTCTTGGTTGATGCCACGCCACTTAAAACCTTCGGTCTGTGACAGCGAATATTGCAACGCCGGCGGAACATAGGGGAGCAGATTATTCTTGCTCGATACAGCGGCACGCAAGGTTTCGTCAACCCCCTTGACCTTGCCGACAGTCCACACCGAACGAAACAGCCCGTTAATCGCTGTAGAACCCAGTCCCCACAACACACTCGCGCCACCGCTACCGCCAGCGGCATTTTTGCTGATGTGCTGCACGATAACAACAGCGGTGTTATACTTTTCGGCAAGCAGTTTTAATTGCAACATAGCGGCGTTTGTTTCGTTGGCACGGTGCAGGTCAACATTACCGCCGATGAAGTGTTGGAGTGTATCGAAGATTGCTAAATCGGGCTTGCATTCTTCAAACACAGCGGCGAGCCGCTTGTCCTCGAATGTGATGCCTGCCGCCGTTTCCGGGTCTAAGAAGAAAGTCCGCTCCGCCCCCTCGTTGCTCAGCCCTAACTTTTCAAGTCGTGGTTTCACGCCGAATTCAAGCGCATCGTCAAAGTTTGCGAAAAGTACACGCCCCGGATTTAACTGCATCATCGCACCGTCAGCTTTGGGGAAGAATCCGCCGTTTGCGATTGCCACCGCAAGTGCGCAGGTTAGAAATGATTTTCCGCTGTCGGGCAAGCCTTGTATGCTCGTCATGGCACCCCTGATAAAAAGCCCCTCGATGAGCCACGGCACAGCTTTTGTGATGACAGAAGTCGCAGGTCGCACAAGACTACGAGTGTGTACAACATTATCTGCAAAATCATCAGCGGCAGAAATTTTGCCGTAATCGGGAGCGTAGACCTCACGGCAATTACCAATCGCCGTTATCAGCGTGTTATGACGGTAATCCTCGCGCTCCCACTTGTCGCGCTTGCCCAGTGCTGACTGCGACATCAACCGTTCCATTTGCTCTAAGTCCCGACCGCACCAAAACGCCAGCTTACCTGCCAACGCCATATCTGCTTCTGATGGCGATGGATAGTCCGAAATATCGCCATGCCATAGCTTGTCGAAAGCCTCACTGTTTTTCGCTGACATAGCTTTACGTATAACTTCATCATCCGTCAAACACGAGCAGGATTCAATATCCGCCATATCGGGCAGTTCCGGACGGCGCATATAGCGGTCTAACACTTCTGCAAGTTGAACGGTGCGTTCGCCGAATTTGCCCTTGTGAATCACGTTGTCTGTAATCGTAACGAATCTGCTCGTCTGACTGCCCACATACACCTCAAGTCCCAACGATTGATTGTTGATGTAGTAGCGCGACTTGTCGTAGTTGAAATCTTTCGCCTTACAGAAAATGCGAGCACCATTGCCCGATGGACTAATCTCCGCATAGGAATCCATAATGCCGATAATTTTCTGAGCAAACTCGTTGACAACGTTATTTTCAACGCAGTTGTCAATGTCCACAGCTACAAAGTCATCGAAAACGCCAACGCCAATACCATCGTGAGGGATAGCACTCAAGTGCGCCGACTTGAAATCCGCGAAAGTACTGCGGTCGTTGACTTTGACAGGCTTTCCCGTCATGGGGTGATACGGAACTTTGTCTGGCTTTTCCTTTCCGGGGCGATATTCATATCGCCACACGCAAAAGTACCCAGCGGATTTCAGTTCGGCTGGAATATTTTCATACAGTTTCACTCTGCACCCCGCTTTCCGCCTTTCCTTTAAGCTCCGACAGTTGAGCTATAAGGTTGTCGTAATTTATGAGTGCTTTCGTGCCGATATAGATTGCGGGAAGCCGCCCGGATTTGAGCATTAGTCGCAACGCGTGTTCGGTTAAAATACCCTCGCGTGCAACCTCCCTAATCGTCATCATTCTTGGTTTTTGCATAGAAAAATGCCTCCTTTGAAGTAGTTATAGTCCCTTGGATTTGCACAGTTTTGCTCCAAAGATTTACAACTATTTACTCCATAGAAGGCATTGATTTACACGCCAAACATAAGTCTGGCTTAGTTTTCGATTATTTACTCCGTTGATTTACTCTGATTTTCTGAGGTTGACTTTCAAACCTATTATCATTATATCACATAATGTTAGTCTTGTCAAGGTTAAATCTCACATTTTGCGACTTTATTTTTTGGTACACGACTTTATCCATCGTCACAAGAAATTCTAACAAATAGTTATATTCTGCTTGACTTTGGTAACGATTTGTGGTATGATAATGGTGGAGGTAATACTATGACTTTTGCTGAAAAACTTAAAGAAATGCGCACTGATAAGGGCGTTACACAAGTTGGGCTTGCTGCCGACCTTGGCATATCCAAAGGTACGGTTGCTATGTGGGAAACAGGCAAGCGCGAACCAAATTTTGAAATGTTGCATACGCTGTCGGACTATTTCGATAGGCGTATAGACTATATCCTCGGTCAAACGGAGGATAAATCCTCTCCGAAAACGAACGAAGAACAACTTGGCGTTTGGGAAACTGAGGAGCATTTTTGCAAGGCGATGCTTGCATATCTGCAACTTGATGAATACGGTAAAAATGCCGTGGAAAGTGTTATTCGTGCAGAAACTCGCCGTTGTAAGGAGCAGGAAACCTTGTTTCCGAAATCTAACTTTTCGTTAGAACTTCGCACACGCAAAGGGGGGTGTTGATTAATGCCATCTGTATCAAAGCGGGGTGATACATTCCGCATAATGGTGTCGCTTGGTTATGGCGTTGACGGCAGGCAAATCCGCAAGACCACTACATTCACGCCTCCCTCTGACGTTACATCGGGTAAAGCAGAAAAGCTGGCGATTGCTTTCGCGCACGAATACGAAAAGCACTGTCAAGGTATCACCAATTTGCACGAAAATATGCGACTTATCCAGCTTGTGGACTGGTATTTCGAAGAAATCGCACCGCATAAATTAAAGGAAAGTACGTTGTACGGCAAGCGAAATCTCATCAATGCATACATCATTCCGCACATCGGGCATATGAAGCTCAAGGACATTAACACGGCACGGCTTGATAGACTGTGGAACACGCTCCACAAAAGCGGGCGTATGCTGAAAAGCTACCACCTTATCGACAAATCTGCAATTCCTATGGGTTCGTGTAAACCCACGGCGGACAAGGCGGGCGTGAGCGATGAAACGGTTTATGCAGCAGTTCATGGCAAAGCTATATCTCAAAAATCTGCAGAAAAGATTGCAACAGCTCTGGGTCGCCCACTTAAGGCTATATTCACTACTGTTGAGGGTAAATCCACGGGACTTGATGCGGTGAGCGTTACCGATATTCGCCGTTCGCTTTCTGCAATTTTTGCAGTGGCGGTCAAGAAAGAAATCATCGTCAAGAACCCTGTTACCAACTCCACTCCACCGAAAATTGAGGACAAAAAGAAGCTGTTTTTGGATGACGCCCAATGCAAACAGCTTCTCGCTATTTTGGAGCAACACGAAAACAAGCAACTCCGCGGTATGCTGACAACGCTGATGTATACAGGCATGAGGGCTGGCGAGCTTTTGGCTTTGGTTTGGGAAGATGTCGACTTTGACACAGGCGTGATTACAGTAAGTCACACGCTGACGCACATAAACGGTGTGTACAAGCGCACCAGCCCGAAAACCAAATCCAGCGACAGAGCAGTAAAAGTTCCAGACGAAATTCTCGATTTACTTCGTAAACACAGGACGTGGCAGGAGCAGCGCAAACAGGAACTGGGGTCGAAATGGATAGAGCGTGGCACAGTTTTCACAGGTGAGTGCGGAGAGTACCATAACCGCACATATCTAAACACCCTGTTCAAGAAATTGTTGCGACAGCATGATTTGCCCGATGTGCATATCCACGATTTGCGTCACGCAAACGCCAGTTTACTCATCAATGCGGGGCTGCCTGTCAAGCTAATTAGTGAGCATTTGGGTCATAAGAGTACTGCGACCACTGAGGAGATTTATGCCCATATGTTTGCCAGTAGCAAGGCGAAGACCAGCGAGGCGATTAGTGCGGCGTTAAGTGGTATATAAGGGTGTCCCGTGTTATTGGTCACCCTTTACAAAGGGGGGTACGCAAATGACACACCCTTTTGAGAGATAGTGTAAGTTTGGCTTACATCAGGCTGTGCAGAGTTGATTCGCGGCAGGTGCCTAAGTCTAAAATAGCCACCTAACCGAACTGTGTAAAACACACTTTTTGGGCAGGTGGTTTTGATTTTGGTGTTTAGTTGGTGTTTGAAGTTGCGAAAAAGGGTGATATTTTGCGATACGATACACTACGCCCACTCCCAAGAAACGCCGTAATATCGGGCTTTATGGGACGATGTGATACGAGGGCGAATGGTAGCGGTAGTTTTGAGAAAGAAGATACAAGGAAAACAATATCAGAGTCTTTCTCTAATATCCTGTTCATCATATCAGCCATCATATATGTCTTGCCACTTCCTGTTGGGGCTTTGAAAGTTATTGCTTTAGACGAGTCAACTGTTTTCGTAAGGTCTACTAATTGTTTGACAGCCTCTTGTTGGAGGTTAATTGCTTCTTGTTTCATTATTCTTTGTCCAACTTTCTGCGTGTTCCTTCAAAGTTTTCACACACCCATTTGATTTTACTCGCTGTATCCATCTCGTCTTGACCATACAGAGTTTCATCTATGACATCAAAAGGCGTAAAACCTTCATTGACTTCACCAAAACTTATAACTTGTCCTATATCATAAACATCAAGATTGCCCCCAAGAGGTTTGTTTTTTTCAACCCACTTGAAGTTATCTGTGCCATCATAGCATTTACCTGTCATCACTCGGCGTAGTCTTTCTGCTGTTATTTCTGACAGTAAGTGCGGTCTTTGGTATTTATCACAAAAAGCGATTTGCGAACGAAACATTGACTTTTCTTTTTCTGAAATTGCCGTATCCAATACTTCGTCAAGGTTCTCGTCTAACTGCACTCCAATAAAAGTCCGCGTGCCTTTGTCAGAGCAGTTTAGTTCAACAACCGCTTGTCCTGTAGTGCCAGAACCTGCAAAAAAATCCATGACAATTCCATTGTTTGTTTTTTCGCCTCTTTCAACTAAATACTTGATTAGCTCAACTGGCTTAGCATAATCAAAAAGTTTCGTTTCAAATATAGATTTGATTTCCGCAGTTGCATTTGTGTTCCCTTTCACTATCTTTGCATCAAGCAACACCGAAGCTGAAACGATTGTGTCTAGAGCATATACTTTCTTGTAAACTTTCCATTCGCCATTTTTGTCCTTGGAAAACTTCAGGTCCCTTTTTTCTTTTTCAACTTTATCTTGACTCCATAACCAAAAGGCTACACCTCGTTCTCCACAAGGCCATATTTCTGTTCCGTCGGGAGCAATTATGGCATAATCGAGGCTTTTTGAATAACTTAACCCTCCAACATTCCATAAGCTGTCCCATTTGTAATAGCGTCCATCTTCGTCAACCAATGTATATTTTGTACTTGAACATTCCTCTTTGCTCAGTGTGTTTTTGGCTTTGTTATTTCCATATGCAAGTACATATTCATGTTGCATATTGATGTTATCATTATCATATCCACCTGTTAGCTTGCTTTGCCAAACATATTCCCCAATAAAATTCCTTTCCTCAAATATTTCATCAAACAAACACTTTACATATGCGTGATTTCTGTCGTCTATACTGCAAAAAATAACACCTTCGTCACTTAACAACTGACGAGCTAAAACAAGACGAGGATATAGCATAGAGAGTAAATTATCTCTTGTAATTGCGTTGTTATAGTTAGTAACAGCAAACTTACCCATTTTGTCTTTGCCATAAGGAGGGTCAATGTAGATAACATCAACCTTTCCTCTATATTGAATAAGAAGGTTGTGTAAAGCATCGTAGTTATCGCCAATGATTAGTTTGTGAGTGGTAGTATCATCGCTCGTCTTAAATGATAGAGCTTCGTTTTTCTTGAAATAACGTATAGTGTTATCTGTTTTTTCAAGTCGCTTGTCGAAATGAAATCCTGTCCGTTTATATGTAGTGCCTAACATGGCAATTGATATTGCCTCGTCTAAAGTATCCGCATTGGTTATTAGTTTCTTGATTAGGTCAGCGTTGGTTTGCTCAATTATCTTATCTAAAACCCGCCTGTCAATTTCAACTATCAAGCCTTTAATGTATTCGTTAAATGCGGCTGTTTTGGGATTAAAATCCATTGCTTGGTATCTCCTGTTGTGTGTTTTGGTTACTCTAATTATATCACACAGGAACTGCGCATGTCAACACAAATTCCAACAATTATCTCGGTATTTCCACAATCACCGCCAATAAATCGGAGCTACAACTACTTGTCTGACACTATGTCAAGGTATAATTCCGTATAGT
Organism: Oscillospiraceae bacterium; assembly: GCA_009788105.1. Taxonomy (GTDB): domain Bacteria; phylum Bacillota; class Clostridia; order Oscillospirales; family CAG-272; genus WQSD01. The sequence goes on from WQSD01000012.1 coordinate 10,016, forward strand.
TTTAGTCGTAGCTTTAATAGCTATAAGTTTGGTAGCGTGTTCCAATATAGTTTTACCTTATTGGCCGCCACACCCTGATGCACCGCAAGTGACCGATGATATGGAAGTACGTGGAGTTATGCACAGTTGGTTTGTTTTCGGAACAGTCGAAGAAGCCGCTGATGATGTAGACTATATATTCCGTGGAACAGCAATAAGCGAAAGAGTAGATTGGTTAATATTTTATGTTGAAATTAAACCTGATGACTCCCCTCGGTTAGTCACAATAACAGAATTTGAAGTTACCGAAGTATTTAAGGGCAACCTTGTACCTGGTGATATTTTTGAAATATATCAGATAGGGGGAATTGACGAAAGCCACAATGTTACTTTGCAAAGCGAGGATAGGGTAGAATTGGCTATTGGGGAGGATTTTGTTGTATTTGCATTTTGTACTTTTAGAGTCTTTGAGGAAGATGAACGCCGTTATACTTTTCCGAATGCGGTACTTGCACCAATGCAAGCCTTTCACTGGGTCGCCTCCGAGCGGACAGGGCGTGGCATGGCAATGGATTCCACAGCTTCGGTTGTGAATGATGGGGTTATTATCAGTCGTCCAGATAATCCATTTACGCTAACCCGAGAAGATTTAGTGCGAATTGCCGAGGAGAATGGGCATGAAGTGGGCAGGGATATTTCTGTGGCAAGTAGGTAGGGGTGTGAAAACACCCCTCTTTTCCCTTGCACCATAACATTATACCAAATTTGGACGAAAAATCAAACAAAAAGTCGATTGGCACGCTGGTTTCACTCCTTGTTGTTGCCTTTCGCAGAAAGGCATGGTCTTTAATATGACTATTTTTTATTTCACAGGCACAGGAAATTCACTTGCGATTGCTAAAAGCATTGGGGGTAATTTAATTTCAATTCCGCACAACCTACATAGACCGTGCGTTGTCGGCGAAAACGGACAATCGTCCAGAGTTTCAGCGTATGGTCAAAGATAGCTCCAAAGGGTTGTTTGATGCGGTTACGCATTCTGAAAAAGAATGGTGTCAAGGTGGTGTCCGCAACAGAGCATATTGCAGAGGACTCTACTGGGATTTTGTTGGAGTCTTTGCTTGAGGGATATGCAGAGTTATTTTGTTGCGTTCTCTCCATGTCCTACCTAAACAAACAACCTCGCTAAACCCGTAGGGGTGACTGTCCTCGGTCGTCCGCTCAAAGGACACAGAAAAAACGCTGTGACCGAAAAGATACGGTTGTGCCATCGCACTCCCCCCTGTCCCTGCGGGACATCCCCCCTCGCAGAGCGAGGTGGGCTTTGCCGAAACATTTCCTTATGCCCCAATCGGGTGCGAGGGGGGGTGTGGCGGTTGTTCCGAGAGTTTGAATTAGGACAAGTCTATTGGGGGAATTTCGGCTAAATTTACAGTCGACACGCTCTAAGATAAAGCATTTTTGTATTACAAAAATCTTTTGAAAAAGAAGTTGCCAAAATATTTCCCCTCCCCTCTTTACAAACGGACAAGTTTGTTGTATAATATAAATATAAAAAACTTATATTTAGGAGAACAAAATGAACAGAGATCTAAAAAAAGTGCTTGAAATAGCCGACCCGGAAATATCTGCCGCAGTGGACGCAGAACTTGAACGCCAACAGCGTGGGCTGGAGCTTATCGCCTCGGAAAATGTGGTGTCCGAAGCTGTCCTTGCCGCTAATTCCACCGTTTTGACAAATAAATATGCCGAAGGCTACCCAAGCAAACGCTACTACGGCGGTTGCGAGTGTGTGGACGTGGTGGAGAACATCGCCATTGAGCGAGCCAAGGCGCTATTTGGTGCGGAGCACGCAAATGTGCAACCTCACAGCGGAGCATCTGCTAACATTGCCGCATTCTACGCCCTTGTGAACCCGGGCGACCGCGTTCTTGGCATGAACCTTGACCATGGCGGTCACCTTTCCCACGGCAGCCCTGCCAATGTGTCCGGTAAGCATTACGAGATTGGCGCATACGGCGTTGACATGGAAACCGGGCGGATTAACTATGACCTATTAGACAAAAAGGCCGCTGAATTTCAGCCGAAAATGATTATCGCAGGTGCGTCTGCTTACTCTCGTATCATTGATTTCGAGCGGATTTCCCACACAGCGAAGAAAGTGGGAGCTTTCCTGCTTGTTGATATGGCGCACATTGCCGGGTTAGTTGCCACAGGATTGCACCCATCGCCAATTCCATGGGCAGATGTTGTCACTTCCACCACCCACAAGACCCTGCGTGGACCACGTGGCGGCTTGATTTTGTGTCGCGAGGACATGGCGAAAAAGTTCAACAGCGCCATCTTCCCTGGCACACAAGGCGGACCGCTAATGCACACTATCGCCGCCAAGGCGGTGGCGTTTGGTGAGGCGCTGAAGCCTGAATTCAAGGTGTACCAACAGAAAACCCTGGAGAACGCCAACGCTCTTGCGAACGCCCTTGTTGCAGAAGGGTTCGACATTGTCAGCGGCGGAACGGATACCCACTTGCTGTTGGTTGACCTGCGAAAGTTTGAGCTAACCGGGAAAGAGTTCGAGAAACGCCTTGACGAGGTGTATCTAACAGTAAACAAAAACACCATCCCGGACGACCCGCAAAGCCCATTTGTTACAAGCGGAATTCGTATCGGAACGCCGGCTGTTACCACTCGTGGACTTGGGGCCCAGGACATGAAAATCCTTGCAGAGCTAATAAAGCTCACTGCGGTGGACTTCGAGGGTAGTGCAGACAAAATCCGTGCCACCGTCACCGAAATTTGCAAGAAATATCCCCTTTATGGGTGAAGTAATCTAAAGCGTTATTATGTTTTGGTGGAAAGCGACGATTTGCCGCTTTCCACCAAGATATTTATTGCTCCAACGAATAAACGTTGCATTTTTTCACAGTCAAAAAATACGGCGAGGTTGACATCTGCGTGAGCGACTTGCGGAAAATCACCGCTTATCCGCCGAGATAAAAGGCACGCTCAAGATTGGAGAAAGACCATGAGAATTATATCCGGCTCGTCCCGTGGCACACGCCTTGCCACCATCGAAAGCGAATCCACCCGCCCAACAAGCGACAGAGTGAAAGAGAGCATGTTCACCATGATACACTTCGACCTGCCGCAGGGTAGGGTGCTTGACCTGTTCGCAGGTAGCGGACAGCTTGGGTTAGAGGCCCTTTCGCGGGGGGCGGCAAAGGCGACATTTGTGGACAAAAACGCAGACTGTACCGCCATTATTATGGCAAACGCACAAAAAGCGAAACTGTTCGAGGATTGCGTTGTCTGCACCGCTGATGTGGCGACGTTTATCTCCACTTGTCGTGAGCAGTTTGACATTATCCTACTCGACCCCCCATATGGGGAACTGACCCATTCCACACTACAGGTAATTTTTGCCTCTGACCTCCTTGCCCCTGGTGGAGTGATAGTTGTGGAGAGTGGGGAGGGGCTTAATGTGACGCAAGAAGGCTATACTGTACGCCGCGAAAACCGTTACGGGACAAGCTATGTGACGATTATTGATAAAAATTGAAAACACCCCATACACTATATATTGTGTATGGGGTAAAATATTTTTCAATATATTGTGGTTTACCCCTTGACAAAGACTAAATCTTGTGTTACAATAAGTTCACTGAAATTATTTCGGAGTGATTTATGAAGAGATAGGTCAAGGTCGTGGAGTTTCACCCCACACCCGACAATGGTCAAGGTGAAAATCGTAGGGCGTTGCCCTACAACCCACCACCTTTTTGAAAAAAGGTGGAACAAAAACTTTTGATAGCAAAAGCCAGCCTGAAGAAAAAGGTCAAGGTCGTGGGGTTTCACCCCACACCCAACCAGTTTTTTGAAAAAAACTGGACTAAAAACTTTTCCTCACAAAAGCATGAAATGCTTTTGTACCAAAGTTTTTGAGGTTCTTAGGAACTTTTTTCAAAAAGTTCCTAAGTGGGGTTTGGGGCAAAGCCC
>WQSD01000013.1 GCA_009788105.1 Oscillospiraceae bacterium
GAGAGCGAGCAGGGGAAACGGGAGTTTGAGGAGTGGCGGAAGGGGCAGGCTGGGAAGGGAGATGACGGAAATCAGTCTGCATAGGAGAAAACCATGACAACAATGCGGGGCAACCGCTCCGCTTACATAGATGGCGATAACTACTAAAATAGTAGTTATGAAAAAAGCAGAGTACCGAATTGGTACTCTGCTTTTTGCGTAATCCTATATTGGTATGACAATACCAAACACATCCCCGTAAATGAAGTATGGGTTCGGATTACACTCGCTTGGCGGAGGATGAGGGATTCGAACCCCCGTGGGTTGCCCCAAACGGTTTTCAAGACCGCCGCGTTATGACCACTTCGCTAATCCTCCGTAAGTCAGCCTGCCACAGGGACAAGCTGACTACAAGATTATATCACATCAAAACAACTTTGTCAATCCTTTTTTCAAAAGATTTTTGCCAAAGATTTTGCCAAAGATTTTAGCCGACTTACAATATGGCAACGGTATCTTCCATGCGGTTTTCCACCTCAATGTTGCGATAACGCTCCATGCCGGTGCCGGCAGGGATAAGTTTACCGATAATCACATTCTCTTTCAGCCCAACAAGATGGTCAACCTTGCCACGAATGGCGGCTTCGGTCAGAACTTTGTTGGTTTCTTGGAAAGATGCGGCAGACAGGAAGGATTCAGTCATTACCGACGCCTTTGTGATACCAAGCAACATTGGTGTGCTGGTAGCAGTGCGAAGAGTAATATCCTCTTTGTTTCCGCCGTCGCGGTCGCTTGCTGTGGCAATACGCTCTTCAATCTCGGCATTTGCTGCCTCAAACTCTAAGCGATTGATAACCGCACCCGGCAGAAGCTCGGTGTCGCCCGGGTCGTCTACCTTAACTTTGCGGGTCATTTGGCGGGCGATAACCTCAATGTGCTTGTCGTTAATTTCCACCGACTGATTACGATACACCCGCTGAACTTCACGAATAATGTAATCATAAACCGCATCAAGCCCGCTTACTTTCACAATATCCTGCGGTGCAATGTGACCTTCGGTCATTGGTTGCCCCTGCTCAACCATGTCACCCTCAGCTACCTCGGTGCGTAGGTTATACGGCACTGTGTATTGGGTCGAGGTATTGTCCTCTGCGGTGACAACAAGAATTTTCGACTTGGTGTCAGGGTCATATGAAACTTTACCCGCATGTTCTGCGATAATAGCAGATTTTTTCGGGCGACGAGCCTCGAAAATCTCTTCGATACGGGGTAGACCTTGGGTAATGTCACTTCCTGCAACACCTCCTGTATGGAAAGTACGCATTGTCAGCTGTGTACCCGGCTCGCCAATAGACTGCGCCGCAATAATGCCCACAGCTTCACCAACATTCACCTGCTTGCCGTTTGACATATCCGAGCCATAGCAAGTGGCACAAACCCCATACTTTGAACGGCACTGAAGAATTGTGCGGATATTCGCCCCTGTTATCCCCGCAGAAATAATGCGAGAGACGGCAAGGTCGTTCATCATTTCCCCTGCGGGAGCAATGACATCTTTAGTTTTAGGGTGAACAATGTCAGCCACAGGATAGCGACCAATAAGACGGTCTGAGAACTTGTGAATCACTTCGCCGTCGTTGTACATATCCTCCACCCAAATACCACCGGTAGAGCCGCAATCGTCCTCACGAATGATAACATCTTGGCTAACGTCAACCAGACGGCGGGTCAGATACCCAGAGTCCGCAGTTTTAAGAGCCGTATCCGACAGAGTTTTTCGTGCGCCGCGCGCCGCCATGAAATACTCAAGAATTGTTTGCCCCTCGCGGAAGTTTGACTTAATTGGAATTTCAATTGTTTCGCCTGAAGTAGCATACATAAGCCCACGCATACCTGCAAGCTGACGCATTTGTGTCATTGTACCACGAGCCCCTGAATCAACCATTATCTTCATGGGATTAAAGCGGTCAAAACTTTCTTTCACAGCTTCGATAACGCTATCTGTGGTCTTTTCCCAAATAGCAACAATACTGCGGTAACGCTCATCTTTTGTAAGCTCGCCTGCAAGGAAAAATTCTTCTACTGTATCCACTTCTTTTTGTGCCGCATCAAGCAGGGCTTGCTTGCTGTCCGGCACCATAACGTCAGCAACAGAAATAGAAATAGCCGCTTTTGTTGAATAGTGGAAGCCAAGCTCCTTGATTTTGTCAAGAACCACCGCAGTTTCAGAAACACCATGACGAGCAATAATGCGGTCAATAATTTCCCCAAGTAAACTTTTAGTACACGGGAAAGCAATTTCAAGGTCAAGTGCAGTTTCAGGGTTTGTGCGGTCAACAAATCCAAGGTTTTGGGGAATAGCCGCATTGAAAATCAAACGCCCCATCGTGGCATCAATAATAGCCGAACGCATTTCTCCGTCAATCTCTTTTTTCACTTTCACTCGGATGGCAGCCTGAATGCTAATCTCTCCTTGGGAGTATGCCATCATAGCTTCGTCATAGCTTGAGAACGCACGCCCCTCTCCCTTTTCGCCAGGGCGGTCGGTTGTCAGATAGAAACATCCAAGAACCATGTCCTGTTGCGGCACTGTCACCGCACGCCCGTCAGAGGGTTTAAGCAGGTTGTTTGCCGAAAGCATCAGGAATCGTGCCTCTGCTTGTGCTTCAGCGGATAGTGGAACGTGAACCGGCATTTGGTCTCCGTCAAAGTCCGCATTAAACGCCGCACACACAAGAGGGTGCAGTTTAATAGCCTTACCCTCAACGAGTACAGGCTCGAACGCTTGAATCGACAGTCTATGAAGGGTTGGCGCACGGTTTAGAAGCACAGGATGCTCGCTAATCACATTCTCAAGTGCGTCCCAAACTTCAGGGTGTACGCGGTCAACACGCTTTTTCGCGTCTTTGATGTTGCTTGCCGCAAGAGTTTCCACCAAACGCTTCATAACAAAGGGCTTGAACAGCTCCAGTGCCATTTCTTTCGGCAGTCCGCATTGGTAAATCTTTAGCTCCGGTCCAACAACGATAACCGAACGCCCCGAATAGTCAACACGTTTACCAAGCAGGTTTTGACGGAAGCGTCCTTGTTTACCACGCAAAATCTCTGATAGAGATTTCAGCGGGCGGTTACTGCTTCCACCGGTGACAGGCTTGCCGCGGCGGCCATTGTCGATAAGTGCGTCCACCGATTCTTGCAACATACGCTTTTCGTTGCGGATAATAATATCAGGCGCGCGAAGCTCCAACAGCTTTTTCAGGCGGTTGTTTCGGTTAAGCACACGACGATACAAGTCGTTTAGGTCGCTGGAGGCATAACGCCCCCCGTCAAGCTGAACCATCGGGCGAATTTCCGGCGGAATAACAGGCAGATAGTCAATCACCATCCATTCGGGGCGGTTGCCGCTTTTACGGAAGGCCTCCACCACTTCAAGACGCTTAATCAGCTTGATTTTCTTTTGCCCGACTGCTGTTTTCAGCTCTTCTTTCAGCTGAACTGCAAGTTCGGGAATATTAAGCTCGGCAAGTAGCTCTCGCACAGCCTCTGCACCCATACCAACACGAAAATCGTTTTCGTACAGCTCATATGCACGACGATAATCCATTTCGGTAAGGGTTTGGTACTTCTCAAGGGGAGATTTCCCTGGGTCAATTACAATGTAAGAGGCGAAGTACAACACTTGCTCCAACAGCTTTGGAGTAATGTTTAACAGCAATCCCATACGAGAGGGGACAGCTTTGAAGTACCATATGTGGGACACCGGGGCGGCAAGGGCGATATGCCCCATCCGCTCGCGACGAACCTTTTTGGTGGTAACTTCCACGCCGCATTTTTCGCAAGTTTTCCCACGATAGCGAACGCGTTTATATTTACCACACATACATTCCCAGTCCTTGCTTGGACCAAAAATCCGTTCGCAGAACAAGCCATCACGCTCCGCTTTGGTTGTGCGATAGTTAATCGTTTCGGGTTTTGTTACCTCGCCGAAACTCCAGTCAAGAATCATTTCGGGGGAGGCAAGACCAATACGAATTGAATCAAATGTTGTCTTTGGCATATATACACCTTCTTTAATTTAATAGTGAACAGGCAACCAGTTAAAAGCAAGGGGGGAAGTCACACTCTAAAGCGGCTTAACCGCCGAGATAGAAGGCACATTCTTACTCATCATAACTTTCGCCATCGTCCGCATCATCTCCGTCCGGGTCGGCAAAATCAGCGGCAGGGTCAACATATCCCTCGTCAAACTCTTCAAGTTCATCATCGCTCAAGTCCTCGTCGTCTTCGCCTTCTTCAAGAGCGGCTTTGAAAAGGTCGCTTGTAGCAATGGTTTCCCCAATATCATCAGGGTCAACATAGGTGACGGGTGCGTCCTCTTCAGCTAATTGCGCAAGTTCAATCTCATCTCCGTTTTCGTCAAGAATACGAATGTCAAGTGCAAGTGATTGAAGCTCTTTTATAAGAACCCTGAAGGACTCCGGTACACCCGGGGTAGGAATGTTTTGCCCTTTAACAATTGCTTCGTATGTCTTGACACGACCAACAACATCGTCAGACTTAACTGTAAGAATTTCTTGCAGGGTATAAGCAGCACCATATGCCTCAAGTGCCCAAACTTCCATTTCTCCAAAACGCTGTCCGCCGAACTGGGCTTTACCGCCGAGCGGCTGTTGTGTCACCAGCGAATACGGACCGGTTGAACGGGCATGAATCTTGTCATCAACAAGATGCGCCAGCTTTAGGTAGTACATAACGCCCACGGTAACAGGATTGTCAAAGGCTTCGCCTGTGCGACCATCATACAGAATGGTTTTCCCGTCTGTGCTCATGCCTGCCATAGAAAGAGTTTCTTCAATTTCTTTCTCGTTTGCGCCGTCAAAGACAGGGGTCATAACTTTCCACCCCAGCTTGCGTGCCGCCATGCCAAGTTGCACCTCAAACACCTGCCCAATGTTCATACGAGAGGGAACGCCAAGCGGGTTCAAGACAATGTCAAGGGGTGTGCCGTCAGGAAGAAATGGCATATCTTCCTCCGGAAGAATGCGGGAAACAACACCCTTATTCCCGTGGCGTCCCGCCATTTTATCCCCAACAGAAATTTTACGCTTTTGGGCAATGTACACCTTAACTTCTTTGTTCACACCGGGAGGCAAGTCGTCTCCGTTTTCGCGACTGAACACACGGACATCCACCACCACTCCGGTTTCACCGTGGGGCAGTTTAAGGGAAGTGTCACGAACTTCGCGGGCTTTTTCTCCGAAAATGGCGCGAAGCAGACGCTCTTCCGCAGTAAGCTCGGTTTCGCCTTTAGGGGTAACTTTACCTACAAGCACGTCCCCTGCACGAACTTCCGTACCTTTGCGGATAACCCCGCCAGCATCAAGGTCTTTTAGTGTATCTTCGCCTGTGTTAGGCACTTCACGAGTTATTTCTTCCGGACCAAGTTTGGTGTCCCGTGCCTCGTGGCTGTATTCTTCAATATGAAGAGAAGTATAAACATCATCACGAACAAGTCGTTCGTTCAGCAGAACTGCGTCCTCGTAATTATAACCTTCCCATGTCATAAAGCCGATAAGAACGTTCTTACCAAGGGCAATTTCGCCGTTTTCAGTAGCACTGCCGTCGGCGATAATCTGCCCTGCGACTACGCTTTCGCCCGGAGTAACAATGGGACGTTGATTAATACACATTCCTTGGTTACTACGCTTGAATTTAATCAGCGGGTAGCTTTCTTTCGCACCTTTTTTTGTGCGAATAAGAATTGTGTCAGCAGAAACCGCTTCAACAATGCCGTCAGAATTTGCTTTTATAATTGCACCAGAGTCAAGGGCAGCCTTATGCTCCATACCAGTGCCCACAATAGGGGCTTCTGTTACAAGGAGGGGAACAGCTTGTTTCTGCATGTTCGCTCCCATTAGAGCGCGAGAGTTCTCGTTGTTTTCAAGGAACGGAATCATACTTGTGGCAACCGACACAAGCATTTTTGGCGAAACGTCCATAAAGTCAACAGTAGTAGCGTCAACCTGAACGATTTCACTTCTTGTCCGTGCCGCAACACGCTTGTTTACAAAGCGATTGTCCTCTGTCAGAGGCTCGTTTGCCTGTGCAACAATATATTCATCTTCCCTGTCTGCTGATAGGTACACAACTTCGTCGGTTACTATGCCACTTTCTTTGTCAACACGACGATACGGGGCCTCCATAAAGCCGTACTTGTTCACTTTGGCGTAAGTAGCAAGATAGCCGATAAGCCCGATGTTGGGTCCCTCCGGGGTTTCGATTGGGCAAAGACGACCATAGTGGGTGTAGTGAACGTCACGAACTTCAAAGCTGGCACGCTCACGAGAAAGTCCTCCCGGACCAAGAGCAGAAATACGACGCTTGTGGGTTAGTTCCGCAAGTGGGTTGTGCTGGTCCATGAACTGTGACAACGGCGAACTTCCGAAAAACTCACGCAGGCTGGTCACGATTGGGCGAATGTTAATCAAATTCTCGGGTGTAACATTTTCGGTGTCTTGAATAGTCATGCGTTCTTTGATGGTTTTGTCCATTCGGGTAAAACCAATACGCATTTGATTTTGCAAAAGCTCACCAACGCTGCACAAACGACGATTGCCAAGATGGTCAATGTCATCTTCTACCCCAACACCTTGAGAAAGGCAAGCAAGGTAGTTCACCGACGCGTATATGTCTTCACGAGTCACGTGCTTTGGCATAAGGCGTCTTTTATGGGTTGTAGCCTCGGCAATGATTTTCTTTTTATTGCCTCCGCACTCTTCCACGATTTCAAGAAGTTCGGGTAAATATATACGCCCGGTAATTCCGCAGGCTTCAAGGTCATAACCAAGAACAGTTTCGGGATACACACAGCTGTTTCCAATAATTTTGATTTCCGGCGAGGCTTCGTTGCCGTGGATATACACTTCGTTTGCTCCACGACGCTCAAGTTCCTCTGCCATTGCAAAAGTCAGCTCGGTTTCTGCATCAAAAATCACTTCCCCTGTTACCATGCTAACAGCAGGACGAGATAGTTTGCGACCAGCGGCGCGACCAACAATGCTCAGCTTTTTGTTGTATTTATAACGCCCCACATGAACCAGGTCATAACGACGAGGGTCAAAGAACAGATTGTTCACCAGCAACTGCGCTGATTCTACCGTTGGCGGTTCGCCCGGGCGTTGTTTTTTGTATATTTCTTTAAGAGCTTCTTCTCCAAGGGTGCGACGGGTTTCGGCGGCGGCAACAGCCATGCCGTCTTTTTCCATGGTGTTCACAATCATCGGGTCTTCCCCGAACATTGCGATAATATCATCGTCCGATTCAACACCAAGGGCACGGAGAAGAACCGTGATTGGCATTTTGCGGTTTTTATCTATACGAACATACAAAATATTGTTTGCGTCAGTTTCATACTCAAGCCACGCTCCCCGATAAGGGATAACTTGCCCGGTAATAATTCGCACTCCGTTTTTGTCAAGTCCGGTAGCAAACGAAACCCCCGGAGAGCGACGAATTTGCGAAACGATTACACGTTCCGCTCCGTTTATAATAAATGTACCGTTACGAGTCATAAGCGGAAAGTCGCCCATGAAAATCTCTTTTTCAGAAACCTCACCCGTACCTTTGTTAAACAAACGCACAGTAACGCGAAGAGGTGCGGCGTAGTTCACATCTCGCTCTTTGCATTCTTCCTCGGTAAATTTTGGACCTCCGTCAATACGAAAATCAATAAACTCTATGGACAAGTTGCCGCTATAATCAGTAATGGGAGAAACATCTTTCATTACTTCCCGCATACCTTCGTCCATAAACCATTGATAGCTTTGACGTTGCACCTCGATAAGGTCGGGCATCTCCAAAACTTCGCTAATTCTGGAATAGTCAATTCTTGTTGTGGTGCCAAACTTTTTTGGTTTTACCATTTGAAAATCCTCTCGCTGTGTGTGATGAGTACTCTTTTGAGTGTGCCTCCTAATCCCGCATTGTGGTCAATCATGTTTCAATCTCGTTATTTTGACTTTTCAAAAAACCGTTGCTACGCAACGAAAAGTTTTTTGAAAAAGCCAAAATAATTCGCTCCAAGCGGAAAAACACCGCTTATACGCCGAGATAGAAGGCACACTCTATTTTACAAAGCACAAAAAGCCCCATCCATACAAGCCCTCTTCAAAGTTTACATTTTGTTCACACACATCCCTGCCTCAAACATGCTGGTTACAGTTTGGCGGAGCAAGGGGCGGCAAAACATATGCTTTTAAGAGAAAATGTTGGAATGTGACTTAATTTTTATGTGGAAAAAAGGAGAAAAAGCAGTTAAAACACTTGGTATTAAACAACATAGCTGTTGTCAAAGGCATTCTCCCCCATCATATCAATGTTAATATATTATCACATCTTTTTCAGCTTGTCAATAGGTAAATCAAAAAAAGTTAAAAAATTTTGAAAACAGTGAATGTTCAGAGTGAAGAAAAAAGGTCAAGACCGTGGGCTGTGCGCCCACACCGCACAAGTTTTTTGAAAAAAACTTGACTAAAAACTTTTTCTCACAAAAGCATGAAATGCTTTTGTACCAAAGTTTTTGAGGTTCTTAGGAACTTTTTTCAAAGCCCTTGTGAGCGCCGAAGGTTGCGGCATTGCTGGCTTTGCCAGCAAACAGGCAACCGTAGTGCGTGAGCGGGCAAGTTCCTAAGTGGGGTTTGGGGCAAAGCCCCAAGGTGTTTTTAGGGTTTTTCTTCACTCTAGGTGATTATTTCTATTTTCTTATTTACTTGAATATACATAGACAAACAACTCTTGGAGGAAACACATGAAACGCATAACATCAATTGCTCTTGTTGCTATTTTAATGGTAGCAGGAGTCGCACTTTTCGGCTGTGCCGCGGTCACAGAACAAAACTTGCTTGCCCATCAGCAATTTCCGTTTACTGTAACCACCGACCTTGCCTTCGGCACCGAAGAGTACACAATTTCACTCACCATGACCGCCCCAATGGAGGCCACATTAAACTTCATTCAACCGGAACAGTTAGAGGGCTATGTCTTTAACATTACTACCGACGGAGTAACCCTTTCTTTTGGTGATATTACCATTCCGTATACCAGCGACAGCGTCCCCGGCGGCTCACTTCTTGTGCCGCAAATGTTTTCTCTAACTCCCGAACAATTGGTCAACACCACCGAAACTGAGCAAAACTCTATCCCTCTCACCATTGCAACATTCGCCACCCCATACGGAGAAATCGTTCTTTTCATCAACAACAACGACCGATCTCTTATGCGAATCGAAAGTATACATAACGGCACACCGGTTGTGTTGAGAATCGCTTCAATCCAGCCATGCGAAACCGCAATTTCTGACCAAACGGAAGAGCCCGCCGAAAACGACGAGAATGACGAAAATGACGAGAATGATATAAGTGAAGAAGAATAACAAAATCACCCCCATGCTGTCAGTGACATGGGGGGTGATTTTATTTGCACAGACCTGCCAACGCCTCGATTGCATTGTAGGGCGAAATGCACTGGCAGTGTTCGTGTATGTAAGCCAGCGAGCTTTTTTCTGCTAATTGTTCGCCATACTCCATGGCGGGAGCAAACCGCATTTTGCGGCGGTTGTTTTCGTATATATCACCTTGCTCCTCTTCCCACTCAAGAGAGAGATAGCAATGCTTGCTTCCCTTGCTTGCAAACGCACTACTGGACACAAAGCTATTAAAGTTTTCTAAGTGGTAGCACGCAGACAGCATAGCACCCATATCATCAAAGCGAAATACGCTTTTGGTCAGCTTGCGCCGTGAAACACTGGTGCTTTTCACCGACGGCTTTTCTGATTTCACTTTTTTCTCTGCTAACGTGGCACTTTCGTTTTTCGGACTTCTGCCTCCCTTTGCCCCAACATCAATTTTAGTGACAAAAATTTCGCACCCTCCCCCTTTCGAGGGATACACCTGTATAAAAACCCTATCAGCGGCGGCGTCAAACCCGGTTTGATGCTTAGCTTCGTTAAGAATGTTCCAAAAAGCTCTGCGGGTTTCTGTGTTGTCGTAGTCTATGTTTTCGCAAGTTAGTTCGTATTGTGCCATGTCTCGTGGAGATAGCATGACTTTTAGCTTTGAATCTGAAATAAGTAATAATTCCATGGCGTATTTCCTTATGTATTTTCTTCTCTTATATTATATAACACATCCCCCAAAAATGTAACCCCTAAATTAAAGGAATTTCAGTAATAAAAAGCCTACGTTTTGATGTAAAAAATATAGCTCTCCAACATACCAAAAGAACCCACCGAATTATGGTGGGTTCTCAACCTGAAGAGAAAGGCATGGTCGTGGGGTTTCACCCCACACCCGACCAGTTTTTTGAAAAAAACTGGACTAAAAACTTTTTTGCAAAAACATGAAATTCTTTTATACCAAAGTTTTTGGGGTTCTTAGCCCCTTTTTTCAAAAAGGGGCTAAGTGGGGTTTGGGGCAACGCCCCAAGACAAAAAAGACTTTTTCTTCACTCTTATAACCCACCGAATTGTGGTGGGTTCTTTGCGTTATATAGTCTTTCTCTTCTTAACCGCGACACATATCAATCCAAAAGCAGTGGTTGCTATGACAATCATTGCCATGACAAGCGTATTTTCGCCTGTTTGCGGAGTTTCTTGCGTTTCTTCTTCTATTTCTTCGTCTATATCTTCGTCCTCGTCGACGTTTTCGCCTATCGTATCCTCTTCGCCATCTTTCGTTGGTTCGTCTGCCGATGGCAGAATATAAGAATGAACGAAAAGCGCATGGTTATCTCCCACGCCAATCTCGCCACTGTGGCTATCACAGGACACAAGGACAAAGTCGGCAGGGGTTATGGCAGACACATCATATCGCAGCCCTTCGGGCAAATCAGGGAAAATCGCTTGCTCTCCGTGTCGAAGTTGGAAAGTTTCGCCTCTTCGCAAGGTAAAGGCTTGTCTTGCCCGAGCGTGAACATAGTAGTCAAATTCTCCTGCAAGGGGAATGGGGTTGCCGAACTCGTCGGTTTCATTGTAAAACACCACCGAAAAATCAAAAGGACGCTGAAGATGACTTTCTGTCAAGTCGCCCTCGGGGTTTATCAGCTGGCTTTCCACTGTTAAAGGATAGCCCTGTGCAACATTTTCTGCAGGCAATTCGAAATCAAACAACCAATTCACTTGCCCGCTTGCGATTGTCGCACTACCCGGAACTCCCCATGGTAAGCCAAAACCTGCGGCAAAGTCAATGTTTTCGCCAGGTTGCAAGGTAACTGACAGTGGCTGGCTGGTTTCAGGGTCATATGGCCAACCCTCTAACCATTGCACAAGATAGTTTTCGCCCAGTGCGCCTAATAACCTCGCACCTGAATAAACCACATCAAAAGCATTGTCGGTGTCGTTTTGAATGCTAAATCTTTGCATATGCGGAGAGCCTGGGACTGGTCGTATGCCGGGGGCATGGGTTAGCTCTAATCGCCCGTCGGCAAAGGTTTCTTCTGCATTTACACCCATAATAGCATCTCGGCTTGAGTCGGAGAAAAACGTGCCTATATAGCTTACCTGAGCGGCTGACACCTCTGTCACTCCTGCCTGAATAAGCAAATCCCTCATACCGGCAATGCTCCATATGGGCGCACCTGCAAGATACGGAATGTTTGTAGCATCTCGCACATTTCGCAAATTCATAAAGGGCTGTTCGCGATATTCCTGCGATGTGCCTAACAGGGAGGCGGTTATCGCAAGTTCATCGATTTCTTCCACAGTCGCAGAAACAGCAAAGGAAACTATAACAAAAAGCATAATCACAGCAATCAAAAACGAAATGATTTTTTTATTAGTTTTCATGTGTATACCTCGTTTTATTTTTTGTTCATAAGGTATACATAGTATGCGGTGGAACAATAGCAATGATTAAATGTAATTATTACAAATAAAATATGTAAGAATGTGCTACAGCCAGTCATTGGAATTGGGTTAGCGGCGGCGAAACACTTTTCCGAATAAATCAACTTTCTCGATTTGTTTACAAAAAATTTCAAAAAAGTTGTAGTTTTTTCTAAAAAACCTATTGCAAAATATGTTGTAATATGATATACTGTTCTTACAAACAAATAAACTCTTATCAAGAGTGGCGGAGGGACTGGCCCTGCGATGCCCGGCAACCTGTGATTACAAGGTGCTAATTCCTGTTAGATGAGAACCTTCTTTTTTTCCCTCAGGTTTTCGTCGCCTGAGGGTTTTTTTGTGTAAAACAAACCATATAACAAAGGAGCTATTACTATGAGCTACAAAAAACTATTCACGTCCGAATCTGTAACCGAAGGACACCCGGACAAAATTTGCGACAAGGTGTCAGATGCGGTATTAGACGCCATTTTGGCAAAAGACCCCACTGCCCGTGTTGCCTGTGAAACCACAGCGACAACAGGCATTGTCACCATCATGGGAGAGATTACCACCAACACCTATGTGGATTTCGAGGACATTGTCCGCAAAACTGTGTGCGATATTGGGTACACACGGGGAAAATATGGCTTTGACGGAAACACTTGTGCCGTGGTCAACAAAGTCCACGGGCAATCCCCTGACATTGCTATGGGAGTGGACAAATCCATCGAAGCTAAAGAGGGCAGCGACACTGACAAGTACGATATTGGTGCAGGCGACCAGGGAATGATGTTCGGTTTTGCCGCCAACGAAACTCCCGAGCTGATGCCGTTACCTATCGCTCTGTCCCACAAAATGGCGAAGCAACTGACCAAGGTTCGCAAAGATGGACTGCTATCCTATCTTCGCCCTGACGGCAAGACGCAGGTTACGGTGGAGTACGACAACAATAATCGCCCTGTGCGAATCGATACGGTGGTGGTGTCCAGTCAACATTGCCCCGACGTGACTCTCGAACAAATCCGCGAAGAGGTCATCCGTGAGGTTATTACGCCCTCTTTGGGCAATGCTTATGACACCAGTGGGATGAAAGTTTTCGTGAACCCAACCGGGCGATTTGTTATCGGTGGTCCTATGGGGGACAGCGGTCTTACCGGGCGTAAGATTATCGTTGACACCTACGGTGGCTACTCTCGTCACGGCGGGGGGGCGTTTTCGGGGAAAGACCCAACCAAGGTTGACCGCTCTGCCGCCTATGCCGCCCGCTATATCGCCAAGAACATTGTTGCCGCCGAGCT
>WQSD01000014.1 GCA_009788105.1 Oscillospiraceae bacterium
TGATTTTCCGCGTGCAATCCAGTCGTTGGACGAGAAATTTCATTGTTTTACGGGTTGATTTATGGCGATTTCTTGCCCTTTCACTGGATTGCATGGCACAAACCGCCTTTGCAATGACGTTTCGAGAGCTTGAATTAGGACGATAAGTTTGTTTCGACACAACTTAATCACGTTACACCTCAAAATCCTCTATCTTAAAGTTCGCATAATATCGCCCCGACTTGGGCGTGAACTTCAGCAGACAATAGTCCGGGTCGGTGAATGCGCCGCTCTCGTATGCACCCTTGTATTTCTTGTCCCAATATCGCTCTTTCACCGCCATGTCGGTCACGATTTCCATCTCGCCACGAAGATAACAGCCTTTCCACACGAAAATCAGCTTGCGGCTGTAAAAATACACGCTTGCCTTGGGGTTTTGGCTTACGGCGGCGGCAAATTTCGATGAAGTGTTAGTGGCAAAATACAGCTCGCTCAGCGACTCTCTGTGAATGGCAGGAACAACGGCTTTAGTCAGCGGATAGCCGTCCGCGCCAACACAAGAGAGGATGAACGTGCTGACTTTTTGATGCAGCTTGTGGGCTTGTTGCATTGACTTCATCACTCTCCAACCCATTCAAACTGCAAGCCTGCTGCCCTTTCTATCAAAAACGCTTCTGTCATTAAAAAGTTGTAGAACAAGGATGCAATTCCGTCACGATCGTTGTCTAATCGCAAAATCAAAAATCCTATCATCTCTTCTTCATGAAGATACAGCTCGCTAACCTCTCCAACAGCAAGTGCATCAACCACATGGTTCATTTCAGTGATTGGAAAATGCCCCGGCTGAAAGTATGTGCCGATTTCCGCAAGCCTTGGGTCGACACCACGCTCAATCATTAGTTCTGTGAATAGCGCATCTTTTTCTTCTATGGTTTCGGTTTCAAGCAATCTACTGCGCATTTCTCTTAAAATGGAGTTAGCTTCATTTAAGGGCATAAACATTTCGTTTATTTCAATTGATATTTGCTTAACACGAACATTGGCTTCGTAAAACGCATCAATCAACCCGGAATTTTCTGCAGCCCATGCCTGCACAAGCTCAGGGCTGTATGTGATAATACCATTCTCCAAATTAGAAACATGAGCCTGCACGCTTCGACTGTAAAAAAAATATATCATAGCCTGTCTGCGAAAAACCATCGGAGTCATAAAACTTTCTTCCAAAAATCTATCAAAACCACCCGGACCATGGATTGTATTCCATCTTGATTCAACGCTTTCGATATAGCGATTGATAGGCAATGTATCGCGCGTCAACGGAACTATGCCAAATTCCGCCGCCAAAATCATGTATACATACTCTTCACGAATTTGCAATTCAATGCCCTCACGCAAGCGCCTGTCTGCATTAGGCTGGTCACGCCACCCGGGGTGCTCCTCGTCAAGATAGGCTTGGTATGTCAGGGAGAAAAAGCGATACTCTTGATGTGTGATGTCAATATCTCCAATGCGGGCAACAACACGCCCGGGAGGTATAGTCGGCTCTGGTGGTTCTCCGCCATTACAGCCCGCAAACAGTAATGTAATCATAGCCATCACAAGCAAGATAATACTCAGTCGTTTAGTTGAGTTTTTCATTAGATTTTCCCTCCGGGTACATATGAAATATTGTTTGAATGGTCGCCGATACGCTCGAAATTGCCAAGCATATCAAAAAATACAATTCCGCTGTCAGGGTCGCAAATTCCCTCTCGCAGTCGGTCAATGTGAGCAGTGCGAAGCTCTTGTTCTTTCGTGTCAATCAAGTCCTCAAGTTCGCTAATGCGTGACCTATGCTCTGTGGTATCCTCTTCAATGCTAACAACTGCAAGCTCTAAAATTTCTTTCACAAGTCCATATACCAGTTCCAATTCTTCTAATGCCTGCTCAGACAATTTAATGTCATCATCAATCATAATTTGGGCAATTTCCGCAATGTTTTCTGCGTGGTCGCTAATCCGTTCAATATCGTTTGCGGCGTTAATTAGCTTGCTGTGGCTGATGGACAGTACCGTTCCAAGTTTGTTCTGTGCGATTTTTGCAAGATAGCGGGATATTTGCTTTTCAAGGGCGTTGACCTGCTGTTCTTGCTCGAAAAGTTTTTGCAGTTTCTTGTCCTCTTGCTCCCTAAAGCATTCCATTGCAAGGGTAACATTATCCGCCGCCATTCTTGCCATACGGGCAAGCTCCTGCCTTGCAAGGCTAATGGCAATGCTGGGCGTGCCGGTCATGTTCCAGTCAAGGTGGACATACTCCTGCACCGCAGGTTCTTCTTTGCCGGGCACAACCAACCTCACCAACTTGACAAAAGGGGTAATTAGTGGTAGGAACACCGCCACGCTGATTACACTGAACAGCAAGTGGGCGTTCGCCGCCTGTCGTGCCACGACGCTACCAACATGGTCTGCTACACAGGTGCAATAACGAATGTAGTCGTATCTGGCGTTTGCACACCAGGCAACATAACCATAATCAACCGACGGTGAAATCCACATTACAAGCTGGCTGAATTGGTTCAAAAACAGCATAAATGCAAGTGCGGCTATAGTGTTAAACAACACGTGTGCCATTGCGGTTCGGCGGGCAGATAGTTTCGTTCCAATTGAAGAAAATACTGCTGTAATGCACGTTCCCACGTTGATACCAAGAATAATAGGGAGCGCCGCATCAAAGCCGATAATCCCCTCTGCCGCCATGGTTACAATCATTGCAGTCGCCGCCGAAGAGCTTTGAATAAGTGCAGTAAATGCAAACCCGGCAAAGAACGCAAGCAAAGCATGGTCACTAAAGGTTGCCATAAGATTCTGAAATCCAGGGTCGGTTCGCAACGGACGCATTGCGTCACTCATTAAAGCCAAACCAAGAAGCAAAACACCAATGAAAAACAGGATGTTCCCAGTGTTTTTCACTCCCCGATGTTTTTTGAAAAAGAAAAAGGCAACAAAGCCAACAGCCGCAAGGACAACCCAAAAATCCGTCACACGAAAGGCAACGATTTGTGCGGTCAGGGTTGTACCGATGTTTGCGCCGAAAATGACAGCCACAGCCTGTTTCAGGTTCATCACACCTGCATTCACAAACCCAACAAGCATAACCGACACAAGGGTGGAGCTTTGCACCGCAATTGTAACCACAGTGCCAACCAAAACCCCGATTATCGGAATAGAGGTCAGTTTTTCAATTGCACTATGTGCCCGTTTCCCTGCTACTTTTTGTAGTCCGGACGCCATGTTTTGCAACCCGAAAAGAAACAAGGCAAGACCGCCGAGCAGTCCGAATATCAACCAAAATATGTCACTAAATCCCATGTGTTTATTATTACCTTAATTTATTGATAGCATTCGCCAAAAGCCATTTTATCATAAAACTACAAATTTTGCAATAGTAAATAAAATAAAATCTTTGTAAAACCAAACATTGCCAACGCTTTATGAGGTTAAAATCTCTTTTTTTGCAGAAAATATAGCCATGACAATTGTCAAAGCGCCGATTTCGGCATATGAAAGGAAAATTATCATGGGTAGAAAAAAAACCAAGCATCATCTTAATGTGACGGCTACTGTTGCCACAGGCATCGTTCTTGGCACAGCAGTGGGGGTTGCCATCAAGAGTATGCGTCGCCCTCCAACTCGTAGCGAGCGAATCAAGAAAAATACCTCTATGGCTATTGACACGGTTGGGCAAATGATTTCAAATCTTGCGGATTTTGCAAGATAGTAAAGATAGAAAAGATTGAAATTCAGTATATTTTTTGATATTTTGCACAGACTAATCATGGGCGTATTGAATAAAGAGGCATTGTGGTCAATCATGGTCCGCTCACGCATTTCAGCGCTCACAAGGGCGTTTCAATCTCGTTATTCAACACACTCACCATATCCTTATGAAAGGCAGGAAACCATCAATGCTTGATAGGATAGCTCTTATATTAGCTATTTTAGGCGGTATAAATTGGGGTAGTATCGGATTATTTCAATTTGACATTATAGCCTGGATCAGCGGCGGACAAACTGCTGTGTTGTCGCGGATTATATATACTATAGTTGCTCTGGCCGCTTTGTGGTGCGTATCTCTTTTGTTCAGAGAAAGAGAACAGGTTATCGAAAAACGCGCCCTAAGATAGTAAAATTACGATAAAAACGGACTTCCATGATTTTGTGGAGGTCCGTTTTGGTTGTTATTCCTCGTCGCACTCGACTTTTGCGTAGCTTTCCAAGCGTGATATTATATCTTTGAAACGCTTGGTGTCACGGATAGGCGCATAAAATTCATAAGATGAAATTTTTGTGCGTGCATCTCCGCGCGGCACTAAGACATTTTCATCCTTGCCCAATAGCCAATCGTTGATCATCCAATAACTGAAGTTATAGCGTATGTTTTCGGCAAGATTTCCATAATTCGATAGCCGATGATTGCCGCGAATCTTGCGCCCTTTTACGAGAAGCGATGTATGCACTGCGTCGGGTTGCGTGTCGTGCGCAACCGCAACTTCTGCACATTTTTCTATATATTCAAGTGCCGCTTCACTCTCTCCCAAAACCATATGATACTCTGCCAGTTCGATTAGAGTATACAACTCGCCATCTGTGAACAGAAAATCGCCGTCTTCATAAAACACTTCATTTAATTTCAGAATTTTCTCTCGAACAAGAATATCATGCCGCATCGCCGCGAACCAATCTTCGTTAGATTCACCACTATCAACCGAAAACGTGTCGTACATATCCATGTTGAAGTGTCGCATATTCACGCAAAGCATATAAAACAAATAGTGAATTATGTCCTTGCGAATTAGCTGCATTTCGTCGCCAGTTTGCACAAACGCAAGCATACATTCACGACTGAAGCCAACAGCATCATACAGAGAATCGACGATTTCGCTGTCTCGGATTGCCGCAACAGCTTTGTCTTGCTCGCCCATATGCTTATATGCTTGTGCAAGTGAATGCGTTTGGCTGATTTGCAAGTTCCTGTCGGGAGAATCATTTATAATCCGCTTGCTTAACTCAATAATCTCTTCACCATGGGTTTCATACGGATTTTTGTCATGCACGAGATATGTGACAAGACTTGACATCACACCATATTCGTTGGGAAATTCTTTCAGAATATCGCGGTATATGGCGATGCTTTTTCTAACAGAGTTAGTATCCCAGTGACCAAAAATGCCGTCACCTTTTTTCAACAACTCACGCAATCGTTCTTGCTTTTTGTCAGTGTCAAAAAGTTCGTCCGTTGACACATCAAGGAAATTCGAGATTGCTGGTATTAACTCCATGTCGGGATAGCCACCGCCGTTCTCCCACCGCGATATTGCCTGTTCGGTGATGCCGAGATATTCTGCCATTTTGTTCTGCGTGATATTTTTTACTTCACGCAGTTCTTTAATTTTCGTGCCTATTTTCAAAGTCATAATATTTCCACCTTCGTATAGTAGTGTTGAATAAATTTGTAGTCAGAATACTTGCAAGTGACCGCAAATAGAATATCATGATTTTTACTTAAAGGCAATTATCAATTTGTTGATAGAAAGTCAACGGCTGGTTTACTACCCACGTGACGGATAATGCCCGCCTACGAAATAGTTTAATTCGTCTAAACTGTTTTCGATAAAGTCATCAACAAATTCCCATCGGGTAGTTATCCAGTTCTCAAGGTAACGCATTTCGGCACTTAGTGTGCCAAAGCCGTTTCGTGGCCAGCGTGCCATGTCGCGGGCGTGTGCCCCTGTGGAGGACAACAGGGCGTATTGCTCTTGAAAATGCGCCCAAATGCTGTCGAAAGACAGCTCTGCGGTGCGCAGTTCACGCCAGCGAGAGATAAGCAAATCTCTCGCCCCTCCTGCGTTGGTGGTAATCAGTCGTTGCCACAGCTCGCTGTTAGCGTCTGCGGTGGCAACAATCCAATAAGCGTCAGCAGGAGTGCGACTGAACGCCCAAGAGTCCCCCCATGTAGCGTCCAAGTCCCATGGGGTAAGGAAAATGCGGTTAAGCTCTGAATGATTGATGTCATATACCGACCAATGAAGGTTTTTCCCACTGTTATCATAAGCAAAAGTTATCATTTGGAAAATAATATAGTCCACAAAGTTTTCTATGTGAATATACTCCGTCACCCTTGCGGCAAAAACCGTGTCGTTTGAATAGTTGAAGAAGCGGACAAAGGCATATAACGGCTCCCAGTCGATAACTTCTTCCACCGACGGAAACTCCTGCCGCCAACCACTCCAATAGGCATTGTTCCTGCTTGGGCGGCTGTTTATCCCACGAAAGCGATTAGCTGTTCCCCAGCTTCGCCCCTCGTATCGCACACTTTGCACCCCAATATCAGCATTATAAGATAGCAAGCCCAATTGACTGCGATTGATGGTTTCGGTCAAGGAGTACAGACCCCAAAACTGCCCACCCAAAAACACTTCAACATATTTGCCCCGTGTGCCGTTCAGCATTACATCAGCGTCAGGTGACACCTGTGAGTGCAACAAGGGCGTGTTAAACCCGTTCCAAATATCAAAGCTGACACGATTACGCATTTTGGAGCGGTCAATGTACATTGCATCTAAAATCCAGCGGTTGTCATGTTCACGCATTCCAAGTAGCGACATACGATTTCGCCTGCCGTCTGGGGTGTATAGGTTAAAGCCGAAGTTGTTCTTTGAAAATGTCATCGAGGACGCACCCCGCAGACGAATTGTTGCGTCTGACCGAATGATGTTTAGCCCATTTTCACCGCGGTATATCATAGTGAATGCCGTCGGGCTGTGTTCGCGGTTCAATTGCAATCTATCAATGTCGCTAAATTGCACAATGGGCAGTCCGGTGAACATTAAATTGATGTTTCGTGTCTGTCCGTTAATTGTGGCAGTAAACCGATACACATTGCCATACACTGGGATGCGACTTTCCCATGTAAAAGTGGCTGTGTCGTCAGTTGTGTAGCCAAAATCAGCCGCATACACATTCCCTCCTGCTATGTTTGCGGTGGGGAAATAGTATGTGTTACTATTGGTTTCAAACACAAGGGGAATGCCGTACAGAGTTATCTGCCCCCGCTGGTTAGCAGGAGGTGGCGGCTCAGGTGGCGGAACATTATTGTTACCGTTGTTGCCGTTTTCTGAGTATGGTGGGTCGTCCTGCTGTGTGTCGCTGTCGCAAGACACAAGAACAAGGGTTATCGTCATAGCAAACAGCAACAGCAAGGACAGATATTTCGGTAATTTCATAGTTTTATTCTCCTATGTTGTGATTAAATCCCTTAATCTGCTTGGCGATTTCGCATTCGTCATTAAGGTTGTGTCGAAACAAAAGTAACAGCAAAATCACCGTCTTAAACCCAAACAACCAGCATCGTCATTGCGAGGATTTATTCTAAAATCCGTGGCAATCCAGTGAAAAGGTTTTATCTGCTGAAATTGGCGAAAATAGACCTCCCAAGTTGCACAGCACCGCTGTCAAATCGTCCTTGTAAAACTGCAAAAGACGGTTCGAAGCTGCGTATTCCTCGACTGGATTGCACGGCAAAGGTCGCCTTTGCAATGACGTTCGGTGGCGTTTGGGCGAAAGATATTTCGTTTCGACACAACTCTATTGGTTGGCAGCAATAAACCCCTTAACCTGCTTGGCGAAATCGCATTCGTCATTGGTTGGCATGGTGTCTGCTTTGTGGAACACCCATGTTTCGCTGTGTGTGGCACAAGCCCCCGGGGCAATATTCACAAGCGGTCCAAGAGTTTCGGACTCCAGCATTACATCGTTTGTGAATGTTTCAAAGTTGCACCCATTGTCCGGGTAGGACTGACTGCTATCATAGTCAAAATACTTTACAAATGCTTGCCCTTTGTTAAAGTATGCCGCCCAGCCGTCCCCGTTGCTATAGCCAATTTTTATTGGAGCGGCAGTATTTTCATCTTGTTGCAAGGTCATATATTCTTTGCCCCAATATACGCGGTGGTCTGCCATGTTGGAATACGCCCATAGGGAAATGTTCCTGTTTGGTAGCAACCCTGTGTCTTGTTGTGTTATCGGCATTATCAGCTTTCCGCCTTTGTCCAGCATAGACAAGCACCACAGCGACAAATTAACATCCCACAAGCCCACATTTTCCACTTGGTGCAGAACATTAACCTTGCCACTCTCGCCTAATGTTACGGTAATAGACTTGCGGATATGATTTTGCTCTTCCACCGAGGCAATAAATTTCATACCGCCCGAAACAGATTCGCAGGTGACAGGGGCGTTGTCCGGGTGGTAGCATCGGGGGAGAATTTCAGGTGCAATCCACAGGCGATGCCCCCCATATAGTACGTGAATATCCCCGCCGAACACCTCAAACTTTTCTCCCAGTGGCTTTTTCTCGGTGTCTTGATAGAAGATATTCTCCATACCGCACAGATTCGCGGAAATCACACGCGGACCGTAGTCAGTGGTGACTAATAGCTCCACTGTGCCGTTAGTCATATGTATGCAGTTGCCCCATGTTGGGTGGTTTGTTTTTGTAATTGTCATGTGTTTGTTCCTCTTTTGTTTTTATCTAAAAACGTACTGTAACTATCAAGATAGAGCAAAAACCGCACCCATGTAGGGGACGACGCCCTCGGCGTCCCGCTCTTTGGAGATAGAGCATTAACATTCAATCTTGATGAGTTCAGGCTTTTTGGTAGCGTTCGATACTGACTCACCTACATGGGAAGTACCCGATAGTTGCCCATTTGAGATGGAGCTGAGCGTGTCGCATAAAGCCGTTTTCGTCAATTTACACCCGCTTTTTCGTTAGGGGCTTCATGCCAGCCCCTAACAACCCCGCACAAACACCTTTTTTCAGAAAAAAGGTGCTTGACCACCAAAAAATATGAACAATGCGGGCTTGGCGTGGCACGAAGATTTTGCGACAACGAAACCCGTTGCAAACAAGTCCCCGCAGAGGGTACAGCGAAAACTTAATCTTCAGCACGATGTTGCTTCAGCGAGGACGGATAGCGGGTGCGAGGGGGTATGAATTTTTCCTCATCTGCACCTCGTTCCCGACCGGCAACCGGTCGGCGGAAATTCGTGCCATGAAAGTGGAGAAAGTGCAGTTTGTCGCTGTTGTCGCCGTGGCTTATGTTGCATATTTTTGGAGTTTTAGAACCTTTTTGTGAAAAAGGTTCTAACGGGGGTTGTAGGGGTGGCCTCCCCTACATAAAAGAAAAGAGGGGGTAAGTAGACGCTCCGTCTTTATGCGACACGAATGGCTTGATGTCAAGTGTTACCTAACCTGAACTATGGGTTTGGGTTCTGAAGAAACGGCGTTCGATACCACCGCAACCACTCAGGTAGTCCCCGAAAAAGTGCAGCTGTACCATCGCACTCCCCCCTGTCCCTTCGAGAATTTATTCCACTCACGCATTTCTGGCAAACGAATCCCTCAATCGGTGTGACCTTCAGCAAACGCAATCTTGGCACACAGGCACAACACCTCTGCCGCCGTGATGTTCTCTTCCACGGTAGGAAAGCTGGGCGCAATACGCAGGTTGCTGTCGCATGGGTCAACACCATAGGGGAAACTCGCCCCCGCAGGAGTAAGGGTGACACCTGCCGCCGCCGCAAGCTGATGCGTCCGTTTCGCCGTGCCGTGGGGCAGGTCAAGGCTGATGAAATAGCCCCCTCTCGGGCGAGTCCATTTGCCTATGCCATGTGGGGCAAGCTGCCCCTCAAGGACAGACAGCACCGCCTCGAACTTTGGGCGAAGCAGGTCGGCGTGTCGGGTCATATGTTCGCGCAACCGCTCCGCCGAGCCGAGATAGCGTGCATGACGAAGCTGGTTCACCTTGTCATTGCAGATGGTCTGCCGCGCGGTAATGGCACGAGTGTACGCCACATTTCCCTGCCCGGAGGCAACCATTGCCACCCCGCCACCGCAGTATGTAATCTTGGAGGTAGAGAAGAAGGTGTACACCATCTCACTATTCCCTGCCCTCGCCGCTTCGCCGTGGAGGTTGGGTGTGGAGTCGGCATCGTACAGGTGGTGAACGGCGTAGGCGTTGTCGCAGAGTATGCGAAAGTCACCGTTTGCCGGGCGAAGATTCGCCAGTCTGCGGATGGTGTCCTCGCTGTACACGCACCCGGTAGGGTTACTGTACACAGGCACAATCCACATGCCAACCACATTCGGGTCAGCCACTGCCGACTCTACCGCGTCCATGTCCGGACCATTGTCGTCAATGCCAACGATGACCATTTCGATGCCGAATGCTTCGCAAATGGCGAAGTGGCGGTCATATCCGGGGGCGGGACAGATGAATTTCGGCGTACCGCTCATCTTGCTCCACGGCACAGAAGTCGGCGTTGCACCAAAGCTCATGTGCCGTGCCACCGTGTCGTACATCATATTAAGACTGGACGAACCACCGATGAGAATATCTCCTGGGGGAATGTCCAACAGGTCAGCGAAAATATCACGAATATCCTCGATGCCGTCAGGTTTGCCGTAGTTTCGCACGTCAAAACCTGTTTTATCACGGAAGTCGGTGAGGGGAGTTTGTATGCCGTCCGACAGGTCAAGCTGTGGTGTTGCCGGCTTGCCTCGCGACATATCAAGGGACAGCCCACGGGCGAGGACTGCGGCGTATTCAGCTTGGAGAGAGGGGAGGGATAGGGTGTTCATGGGGAACTCCTCGAAAAATATTCTTCTTTGAACATTTGAAAGTTTGTCGGCACATCCGGGTTCACTAAAGTGAAGCCGACCAAGGGATATAGCGTTAGTGCAGGAGTGTTTCCCACTCGTGTGCCAAGAAACAAGCNGTTTTTATCTAAAATTTCAAAGGCCATTTTTTGAGATAAAAGCATTGCCTCTTTCCCATAGCCTTTTCGCTTTTCGGTTATAACAAAACGCTTGAGGTACAAGTCGGTTTCGTGCAAAACATAGCGAAAATCAATAAATCCGACTGCCGTGCCATCATGCTTTTCAAGTATAGTCTGCAAAAAATCATTGTCACCGAAATAATGAATTCGCCATCCAAGTGACCAGTTACCTACCCAACCAACGCTGTCTTTGTCCTGCTCTGCCAAATTTATATAGTCATAGTCGTCGATATTCGCCGTTCGCAGGCGTAAATTTTCCCCATTTACGATAACATTTGTTGCATTTCTACAATGCAAAGCACCATTGACAAAGTTAGACAATGCAGTATGATATTGCGTCTTGAAATCATCGTCATTTTTGGCGTTCTTTTTGATATATTCTTTTGATGACTGCTTAAATTCTTCGTATGCGGTCTTTATGTTAGGGCAAGCATTTAATAATTCATGAAATTGTTGGATTATCATTGTGGGTTCCTTGATAACTTTGTAGTTTAAGCATTTACAGTATATCTTATATACACAAAATTGTCAAGCATTATTTTGAATGAATTGAATATTTCGGCGAATAAGCAGCACTGCGTGAGCGGTCTATGGTTGACCACAACGCCTTTTTATTTAACGCCCCTATTTTGTCACCAATTTCCTTGAACCACATATCATAGTATAAGCACTTAAATCTATGGAGGTAATTATGGGTCAAGGATTTTTGACAGTCAAACTCAGCGAAGCGTATGAGGCTTTGCCTGTCGTTGGCGCAACAGTAATTGTGCGCGACGAAGGTGGCAACGTACTTTATACTTTGCGAACCGACCAGGACGGACAAACGCAAAAGGTGGCACTTTACGCCCCACCACGCGAAAATTCATTGGAGGGAGGACACACCGCCGATGAAACCTATGCTACATACCAGTTAGAATTACAAGCCGAAGGACTGCAAACCGAAATCATCGACGGGGTGCAAGTATTTGACGGAGTTGCATCTGTTGAGCAGTTTGATATGCAACCCTTGGTGGATGGCGAAGAACCTGTTCACACAATTGTTATTCCCCCTCACCATCTGATTACAGGTGAAGCACGGAACCAGCAAGGACCACCACCGAACTCGGTTGACAACCCGGGGAGGCAGGTGATTATCCCGGAGTTCATCACAGTTCATCTCGGCAGGTTCAACCAGCCTGCACGAAACATTCAGGTACCGTTCGCTGAGTACATTAAAAATGTAGCTTCCAGCGAGATTTTCCCCACATGGCCTGACGCTTCACTTGAAGCGAATATTCGTGCCATTATCAACTTTGCTCTAAACCGTGTGTACACCGGTTGGTATCGAATTCAAGGATTTAACTTTGATATTACCAACTCCACCGCCACCGATATGGCATTTATCGAGGGTCGAAACATTTTCGACACTATCGGGCCGGTTGTTGACCGCGTTATGGGAGAATATCTACGCCGTCCACAAAGTTTCGAGCCGTTTTTCACCGAGTTTTGCGACGGCAGGCAGGTTTCTTGCCCGGGTATGTCCCAGTGGGGTACAGTAACTCTTGCTAACCAAGGGCGTACTGCCATGCAAATCTTGCGTCACTACTACCCAAGCGACCTGATGATTGACACCGCACCATATGCGCCAATTGTCGAGTCTTTCCCCGGGGTGAACCTAAGCCAAGGTATGCAAAGCCGTGATGTGGAGCTTATGCAGCGTTTTCTTAACCGTATACGCCGCAACTTCCCTCTCATCCCTCTAATCGCTAACCCGAACGGAGTTTATGGGGCTGACACTGCCGCCGCTGTGCGTACATTCCAACAGATTTTCAACCTGCCGCAAACAGGGATAATCGACCGTGCCACATGGAACAGAATTTCATTTATCTTTACCGCCGTCACCGACCTTGCGGAACTTACCAGCGAAGGTGACACCGTAACAGTCGGTACAACTCCGCCGAATATCACTATACAAGAAGGCAGCAGCGGTGGGCTTGTTGCTCGCTTGCAAACTATGCTGTCCTTTATCGGAGAATGCTATCACGAAATACCACGTCTGCGAGCCGACGGGGTGTTTGGCCCTGCCACCGCAAACGCAGTACGAGAATTCCAACGGACATTCGAGCTACCTGTGACCGGGGTTGTTGACCCTGCCACATGGAGCAGAATTTACGAAGTATATTTCGCCTGCCGTGGGCAAGTTCCCACACCACCACCGCAACCGCCGCCACCGCCGCC
>WQSD01000015.1 GCA_009788105.1 Oscillospiraceae bacterium
TTCTTTCCGCCTTGTTTGGCGTGGGGATTGGCTTGTTTTTGGGAACGAAAATTTTTTAACTTTTTTCGTTTTAGGGCTTGACTTTTCTTAGCAGGTTTAATTTTTGTTTTCCGTAAAACAATCTCGTTTTCACGGTATTTACAGAAAGTTTGTGTTTGTTCGCAATTTCGGAGTAGGAAAGCTCGTTCACATAATAATCTACAAGTATGTCCCGGTGCAGCTGTGCAAGACTGTGTATCGCTGAAAATGCAGCATTTAATTCGTCGCTGTTATCTTCGTCGATTTCCTTGAAAAATTCCGTGTCGTCCGCAAGTGCAAGGGTGTCCATGATGCCTGCGTCATCAAGAGATATGCTGACTACTTTGTTGTTAAAGCGTCTGGCATAGCGATTACGGGCGATTTTCCATATCCATGCGCTAATGTTTTGGGCATTGCTTTTTGGCAGAGATTTTACTATCTCAAGCAGTATCTCTTGTGACAAATCCCGTGCGTCATCAATGTTGTTTAGCCTGCTTACACAGAATCCGAAAATTTTGTCTGCGTATTCCGCGACTATTTGCTCAATATTATGGTTCACACTTTCTCCTCCTTGATTTTGAATTTTTTTGAAGCGCTTCAACAATATAGTGTCGACTTCTGCGAAAATGTTCATGAGTTTTATAAAAAAAAGATTGAACAACTTGATTGCTCAATCTTTTTATTGCCCACACCGTTCCCGCATCTCCCTCACAGCCGCTACCATGTCATCGGCACGGAAAAGTGCCGCTCCTGCCACAACAATACTTGCCCCAGCAGACACAACGCTTGCCACGTTGTGCGGGGTGATTCCGCCGTCCACTTGTACGGGAATATCATATCCGCAGTGGGCGACAAGAGCCTTGGTTTCAGCAATTTTTTCTACAGCAACAGGCATGAAAGACTGACCTGTAAACCCCGGCTCTACTGACATGATGAGAACCATGTCCACCAGCGGCAGATATGGCGCAAGTGTGGCGACCGGGGTGGCTGGCTTGATGGACAGTCCAGCCTTTGCCCCCGCGGTACGAATAGCCTTTAGGGTAGCGGAAACATCCTCACACGCCTCGAGATGCACAGTGATAATATCACTTCCTGCGTTGACAAAATCGGATATGTAGCGAACAGGCTCGGTAATCATCAGGTGGGTGTCAATGGTAAGGGTGCAGGCACGGCGAACCGCACGAATCACATCCACGCCAAAGGTGATATTTGGCACGAAATGTCCGTCCATAATGTCCATGTGAAGCCACTGACAGCCGGCACTTTCGGCTCGCGTGACCTCTGCACCAAGGTTGGTGAAATCGGCGGCGAGCAGGGAAGGGGAAATTATCATTTTTCTTTCTCTTTTCTGTGTCAGATTGGGCGGTGTTTCATATCTTGATAGAAGGCAAGCGAAACCGCAAGCCCGCACCTTGAGTTTGGCTTTTGATGTGTAAAGCAAAGGAAGTGTTATAAAGACAGTCAAGGCGAGGTGCTTATATAATTTAGGGCGGAAGCAAATGCTTCCGTCCTATTTTTGGTGGAGGTGTCCACAGGCTTTGTACGGCGGGAATTTTGTTACCAACACCCCTACTCAGGAAACACCCGATAGTTGCTCATTTGAGATGGAACTGTTTCTGTCGCATAAAGCCACGCTCGTCTACTTACGCCTGCTTTTCCGTTAGGAGGCTGTTGACCTTAATTTGAAAGATAGTTTTCCATCAATATTGACGCGAAATAACGGGAAAGTTTTTCTGCACCGGTAACATTCAAGTTCAAACCGCCGTTGTGCGTATCAACAGAAAAATCAAGCCCGATAGTATCAAGACTATCAAGAAAATTATAGTACGAAACCCCGGGCTGTGCCGCAAACTCGCGAATTTGTGCTTCAAATTCATCGTACCAATGAGGGAACATTCGTGGTGGCATGATAAGCACAAAATCGATTCCTCGTTCATAACAAAGGTCAGCCATGCGTTGCAAATAATACATATTTTCAGCATAAAAATCGTAATTAGCATGAATGCGCCTTGCGGGCAAAGCACCTAATGGTTGAATGTTTTCGTTAGGCAAAAATCCGTTATCTGTGTGCGACCGACGAGAAAAAAGATAACGGAAATCTTCCCTTGTTAAGCTGTCAAATCGTGAATTGTATCGCAAAATCGGAAAAACATAGGACAAAAATGATTCTCCTTCGGTCATAGAAGCGCGTATTATATCAATTCTGTCACGGGACCAACGCATATTATCAATGGTTAGGCGGTTATACGCCTCCACATTTCGCATAGGTGTGCGGGAGTGCATATCACGCACATCACCATGGCGGCGGTCATATCGCAAAGCGTGAACACTAAACACTACTACCGACGGAGTTTCGTGTCGAAGTGTTTCCCTAAGAATATAATAGGATTGCCAGACAAATTGGTGCGGTGTGCCACGAATAAACGAGGTAAATCCCTCTTGCTCGTACATAAGCGATGGTATAAAACTTGAGTAAACATCGCAGTCACCGATAAAAATCACATCGTGGTCACGAGAAGAAAAATACCATTCTGCAATCATTGAACCTTCGATAAATTCCACAGCATATTTTGGCGATAGCAATAAATTCAAAAACGCAAATAACAACACAAAAACCAGTATAACCGACAAAACACTAATGACTTTTTTCATGCTACGCTCCTTTGTTGTTGTCAAACTAAAAATCTCCATAAATGAAATCGCTTGCATCAAAACCAAATCCATATATGCCAAAAACAATATTTAGCAAAATAACAGCACAAAGAAGAGCGGTTTTAGTTTCGGCTTTCATTGACTTGATTTTGTTAATAAATATTGTTTTTCGCGAGTCGAAAACAAACACCCATCCGGCAAATATCCCCAGCACAATCCAGTCAGTTAATGTTAGCCCCAAGTTCAGAATGTTTTGCCCAACATCCACAAAATTAAAGTTAGTAAAAACAGTAGAGGTCATGCGAATCGCCAACATAGTGTTGTCTTGCCAAATAAAAAAGGACCAAAGGAAGGACACTATAACAAAGGTAATCAAGCGATTTAGCCATTTGAACCTTGTATTATACTTATCCCCAAGAAAAACAAACGCTCCGTGGAAAAAGCCCCATACTATATAGCTAACCCCGTGCCAAATTCCAGAAACAAAAAACGCAACTGTTAAACTTATAAATTGGCGTATTTTGCCGTGTTTGCTGCCGCCCAAAGGAATATAGATATAATCTTTCAGCCAGCGACCTAATGAAATATGCCAACGACGCCAAAATTCTTTGATGTTTTGTGATAAATATGGTGCATCGAAATTTTCGATAAGGTTTATTCCAAAAAAATTTGATATACCCAGCACCACATCTATGCCACCGCTAAAATCTGCATACAGCAACACCGAGTACATAAACATGGCAAGCAACGCGTAGCCGCCCGTATACACATCAGGTTTTTCGCTTAATGTTGCAATGATAATTGAAGCTCGGCGAGCAACAACAAACATTTTCAGCAACCCCCACGAAATGCGGAGCGCACCAGCATAAAAATTGTTCCAAGACAAGGGTCGCTTTGCATCTATTTCTGCTTTGAACTCATCAAACTTTGAAATCGGTCCCATAAATAAATGTGGGATGAAAATAACATAGAAAATATAGTAAAATGGATTGCGTTCTGCGGGATATTTCCCTTTATAGACGTCTATAAGATATGATAAGACCTGTAATGTGTAGTATGATATACCCAAAGACACCCAAAATGCCACTCGTGAGCTAAAACCGTCTGCAAAAAAAGGAAGAAAGCGTAATCCGGTTAAAATCCCTGCATTTAACGCTATAACAACAATAAATATTATTCGCCTATACTTTGACCCAAAACACCGAGCGGCAATAAATGTCGTGCCAATGCTAATGGAAATCAGCAAAAAGTTTTGGATGCCTAAGACAGCATATACAAGTAGGCTAATGGCTAATATGAGTATGTTTTTAAGCACATGGCTCTCCTAAATTTATTATTCGAGTGTGTTGAATATCTCGGCGGATAGGCGGCGTTTTTCCGCCTGGAGCGTATTTTTCTTGTTTTGTCAAAGGGGTTTTCGTTGCGTAGCAATGATTTTTGACGAAACAAGAAAAACGAGGTTGAAACATGATTGACCTGAATCCGTCTTATTCAATACCCCCTATTCAGCCGCAGGCCATCTGCTAACATCCCATCGGCGGTCGTTTTGTGCTCTACAAGATAATTTTTGAGCATCAGTTAATGGTCCTATGCAAAAACAACCTGAATGCCTGGAAGGGGTGGCATCAAAGTGGCGCCACACACCGCCCATATATACAAGATTCCAATAGTGGCAGTGGGCAATTGTATGAATCAAGTAATTTCTAATACCCATCTGAGTTAGTGCCCGCTGAATAACACGCGCCTTGACATAACAATTTCCGCTCATGTTTCTCATGGCATGGTCAATAGCATCAGGGCGTCCCCATGCTGAAGTGTGTCTTACCAGTCGCCGTACTTGTGACACAACACCAAGCACATCACGTCCCGCCAAGTGATTGTTGAAAAACACTGCAAAGTCATGGTCAATATCCGGCTGACCGCGGCGTACTGTAATTCGGCGACGAACCGTTGATGTGTTTCCGCGGCTGTCTGTAGCGGAATATGTGGCATAGGTTGCACCTGCACGATTAAGCACAACTGCGCTGTAATCAACAGTAACTGTCACAGGTGCGCCGGTTCGTGCATCTGTGGCACTAACTCCACCAAGCCAATTAACACCTGCACCGTTATCAATTGTAATATTTGTCGCACCGGTTATAACCGGCGGGCGACGGTCATCGTTAATCGTTACAGTTGCCGAACGTGAAATAGTGTTGCCAAATCCATCTACAGCCGTGACTGTAACGGTTTGCGTTCCTCTTCTGTTGGTGTCAATTGTCGCCGGGTTCATTGTTAAACTCGCAACTCCCGAGCGGTCGGTTGCCGTGGTGACTATGTCATTCATTCCTATGGATTGCCAATAGAAGATCGTCATGTTACGCAGTGTAAGGGTTGGGGGTGTAGTATCTTGCACAGTAATAGGTATTTGATAATCGACGCCGTTATATGCAAAGGAAAGCGTGTGTGCGCCCACTTGATTAAGGGGCAATGCGTTTATATATGCTTGGGGTATACGATTATAATTTGCGGCATTGTGCACCAAATCCGCCGCAGACAGCGTGTTCCCTAATTCAATCGTCCATTCAGAAACAATCCATTGTTCAATGGTCAATGTTAATTCTTTGCTGGTTGCGTTACCATATGCGTCGGTAACTGTAACATCAACAGTATGAACTCCAATCTCGCTCATATTACCTTCGCCCACTAACTCCATGGTCACATATGTCGGAGAATGGTCTGATATACTAACAATAAAGCTACTTGGAATAACCTGGTCATGTTTGTGAACAGTAACATTTTGGAACTGGACAATAGGTGATGTGGTGTCTTGAACAGATAGAAGTACTATGTGTTCTTCCTCGCGATAAGAAATCACAATTTCAGTTTCGCCGACTTGGGTTAATGCCACCGCTTCTATGTCAGTAACAAAAAACGGCAATTCAATGTGTTCCTCAGTAATTTTCTCAATAACAAAGTCTTGCAATGTCACATATAACGCCTCGCCAAGCTCTATAGTCACGCTTTGGAAGGAAAATGCGTGAACTTCTATCGCAGGTTCTGGTTCTTTGTCTTCGTTGTCGTTATAGCCGTTTTCGTCATTATACGGATACTCTGTTTCTTCGATAGAATTGCACGCCGAAAAAGCTATTAGAGAAACCGCAAAAAGCAGAAAACAAACCTGCAAAGTTATTAACTTCATTTTTTTTAGATACATATCTACGTCCTTTTTTCAGAATAAATTTATTTAGGGTATGGCACTAACAAAATTCCGCAAGTGAAAATCGCCATTTATCCCACGATTGCTAATGGAGTTTCGTCCGTCTAAATCGTCGAAGTGCCACCACTCAGATGATAACGCACCAAAGCCAGCCTCGACTAAAATATTATGTAAAGTGATAGCCGCTGGCGTCATGGAATGTGCAAAACTTAAATTAGCCCATCGGGTGTTACTGTTCCATTGGGTAGGACGTTGCAACACAATTGCCAGCGCACTTAATTCATGAACTTGTGTCGGCATTTCAAGTGAATAATAGCTTACTATACGCTTGTACCAGTAATCTCCGACTTGACGTATCTGATATTCTTCGATACGCGCCAATCCAACGTCTATAGAAATGCCAAGCTGATGCCCGCTAATCCCGGTGGAAATAAACCACCCCAAAGACCAGCCGTTGCTGGTTACTCCTCGGTGCACTGTAGGATTATCTCCCATCAGCTCTTCCATGGCGCGTCGTACACTAACTTGTACATCACGAGGTCGGAATGTGTCGTACATAATTATGCTATATCCGTACTGCAACGCACTTTGTTGTGCTGTGTAAACCTTGCGTGCTGTGCGATACAAGACCGGCATAACATACTGTTCGTATGCAAAACGAGCATTAAAATGGCGTGCGTTGTATAACGAATTGTATGTTATTTGCGGCAAGGCATACCCAGACGAGCGAAACAGCGCACCGGAATGGTTGATGTTGTTGTAAATAATTGATGGAATAATATCTGGTAAATTTATCATGGCTATAGTATTGTCAATCCACCCAGTTTGTCCATTCAAATCAACATACCACCAACTACCCTGCCCTGAAATTATACGAAAGCCCTCTCCCGGTTGTATTTCCGCAACAGAAACAGCTCCTGTTTCCGGCAACTGCCGCAAATGAGTTTGCAAAAGCGAAAAACCGGATGCCCCGTTTATAGGCAGCTCAAAGTCTAAATTCTCGTTCAAAGGCCACCGGTCAGGGGGTGGTTGTATTATCTCTAACTCTTCTTGGATTTCTGCAATTGCCGAGGGCGGTTGTATCCTGGTGTGACCATGAAACACCACAGGAAGCAGCGAAAACTGAATAACTTCGGCGTTAAACCATGTGAAAACAAAAAACAACAACAATATTAGCAACGCGCAAAACAATGCACCTGTCATACGTGAAAATTTTCTCATAAACACTCCGTGACACAGTCACATTCGACCAAATACGCTCCGAGCGGCTGAACACCGCCTTTCGCCGAGATAGGAATCACAAGATAAAAAGCTCTCGCTATTCTGCTAATCCCGCTATCCAATATTCAACACTTGCAACTATCTCATTTATAATTAAAAAAGACAATTCAACATCACCCATAACATACGACATTCTAATGCCACCATCTATATAATCATCGCCATATGCGGCAAAAACAGATGATACAGGGTCATTTATGCTAATTCCACGGCTTGTTGAAATAGATTCACACAAAATATGCACGAAATAAATGGTATCTACTCCGTTTAATCTTACAACATTGATTTCCAACAAATCATCATAGTTATAAATATATACAGGGTCGTCCGGAAACGCACTACTTGGGATTCTTGCTATTGTGGGTTCGCCTTCAACTTGGTCAGGGTCGAAACTTTGACCCGGCGCAATGTTCACTCCGCGGAAAATCAACTCGAAATAGTTATTTGGCGTATTATCGTTGTTTTCAATGTTTCCGCCATCATTGTTGTTATTTGTGGTCTCGGAATTGTTATCCGTGTTTTGTTCAGAGCAGCCGGTGGTTATCAGCACGGCGATTGTTCCTATTAAAATTATTGCAAAAAGTTTTTTTAACATTGTTTTTCGTCCTGTTTTTTATTTTTGTTTCATAAGCAATTTTCTGTTGACAAAAATATATTGCACTATGACATAAACTTAATTATACTACAAAATATTTGTTTTGTCAACTTTTTATCGGACTTTTTATCGGAGGGGAGATTTTGACCTGACCTGAACAAAAAGGTCAAGAGGTCAAGGTCGTGGGTTATGCACCCACACCGCACAAGTTTTTCTAAGTCTGAAAAATCCCCCCTCCTGCAAATCGTAAATTTTTTGTGAACAAGCCCTGCCCCTCTTGCATAATTTCTCACTTTATGATATACTAACCCTTGCAAATACACACACAAAGCTC
This sequence comes from Oscillospiraceae bacterium, assembly GCA_009788105.1. GTDB lineage: Bacteria > Bacillota > Clostridia > Oscillospirales > CAG-272 > WQSD01. The sequence continues at coordinate 8,080 of WQSD01000015.1, forward strand.
TATGGTTCGTGGTTTTCCACGCCGCTTTGTGGTGGATTAAATCATAGGAGGACATGAAAAATGTCAATTATCTCAGTCAAGCAGTTGCTTGAAGCAGGTGTTCACTTTGGACACCACACCCGTCGCTGGAACCCAAAAATGGCGGAGTATATCTTCCAAGAGCGTAGCGGGATTCACATTATCGACCTACAAAAAACCATCAGAAAGTTCGACGAAGCGTACAAATTCGTGCGTGAAGTTGCGGGTGATGGCGGCAGCATCCTTTTTGTTGGAACGAAAAAGCAGGCCGCCGACGCTATCCGCGAGGAAAGCACACGCGCAGGGCAGTATTATGTGAATGTTCGCTGGCCCGGCGGAATGCTGACCAACTTCCAAACAATCAAGCGTAGCATTGCCCGCTTAAATAACCTTGAAAAAATGCGGGACGACGGCACTTTTGATATTCTGCCGAAAAAAGAAGTTGCCGCACTGCTAAAAGAAATCCACAACCTTGAAAAAAGCTATGGCGGTATCAAAACTATGACCCGTCTGCCTGCGGCGATTTTCGTTGTTGACACAAACAAAGAGCGGAACGCTGTTCTCGAGGCTCGCAAGTTGGGCATTCCCGTAATCGCTATTGTGGACACCAACTGCGACCCGGACGACGCTGATGTGATTATCCCAGGGAACGACGACGCTATCCGTGCTATTCGCCTGTTCTCGTCTGTTCTTGCAGACGCTGTTATCGAGTCACGCCAAGGCGAAATGCTTGAGGCAGAGGGTGCTGATACCGGAGAAACCACAGAAGAAGCCCCTGAAAAGCCAGATGTTGACGGAGAAGTTGCTGTTGAAACCGCTCCCGAAACTGCCGAGTAAAAATAATAACCAAGGAGAACATATATATGTCACAAATTTCAGCAAAAGACGTTGCCGCCCTACGCGCTAAAACAGGGCTGGGAATGATGGACTGTAAAAACGCACTTGTGGAAGCCGGCGGCGACATTGAAGCCGCACAACGCCTGTTACGGGAAAAAGGGCTTGCCACCGCCGCAAAAAAAGAGGGGCGGATTGCCGCCGAAGGGCTTGTTGACATTCTTACTGAAGGTGGACAAACCGCTATTATTGAAGTAAACTGCGAAACCGACTTTGTTGCGAAAAACGAGTCGTTTAAGGGATTCGTGAAAGGTCTGCTTCGCACTGTGCTGTCAACCAAACCTGCGAGCGTGGAAGAACTTTTGGCAAAGCCATATGATGGCTCGGCTACTACTGTAGAGTCAAATCTTATCGAGCAAATCGCCGTTATCGGCGAAAAGCTGTCCATTCGCCGTTTCCAAGTCCTTGATGGCGCTTGTGCGAGTTACCTTCATGGTGGCGGCGTTGCCGGCTCGGTTGTTGCGTTTAAGTGCGACTGTGCCTGCACCGACAAGGACGAGTTCAAGCAATTCGGGCGTAATATCGCCATGCAAATTGCCTCCGGTACACCTGCGGCTTATGTAAGCAAAGAGGATGTGCCTGCGGCGGTAATTGAAGAAGAGAAAAAGGTTTTACTTGCCCAAATCGCCAATGACCCGGCAAACGCAAGCAAGCCACCACAAGTCATCGAAAAAATGGTGTCTGGGCGTATCGAAAAATATTTCACCCAAAACTGCCTGCTTGAACAAAGCTATATCAAGGATGGTGACTTGACTGTGGGGGCGTATGTTGCCGCCACCGCCAAAGAGCTTGGCTGTGATATTGCTGTTGCCAGCTTCGTGCTTTACGAAAAAGGCGAGGGCATTGAGAAAAAAGAGGAAGATTTCGCTTCTGAAATCGCCAAAATGGTTGGTAACTAAACATTTAATATGTTCCAAAACGCAAAAAGGTTTCCCTAAGGAAACCTTTTTTTCATGTACTTAACGGCCGTGGCATCCGCCGCATTGTTCGTCCTTATTGCAGCACAGCAAAAGGATAACGATAGCGATAAGGATTATCCAAAGTGTGCAGTCGTCGAACAAGTTGCAAAGACAATCTAACATAGTAAGTGCCTCCCTTCATGAGCTTTCCTTATTATCTTATGAAAGTACGAAAGAAGTGTGAAAAAATATTTTTGGTGTTGGGGTGTGGGTGTTTTGACCTTGTTCGATATTGAAATTATTCAAAACCCCAACAGCATCCACGAATAAACGGAGCTTGTGGTTTTCCTTTGCAGAAATTTTGTCTTTGCAGAAATTTTACAAAAAATATTTGACAAAATAAATAATATGTGATATTATGAGTGTGTTGAATAACGATTCCTCCGCCGATTATTTGTAAGGGAACAGCATATGACAAAAAGCAAAGTAATAATGGTTTGTTCGTGGAAAGGTGGCGTGGGAAAATCCACAGTTGCCGCTAATCTCGCCCTTGCTCTTGCAAAGATGAACAAACGAGTGCTGATATGCGACTGTGATTTCAAAATGCGCTGTCTTGACCTGATTATGGGGCATCAGGATGATATGATGTTTAACATGGCAGATGTTATAGCGGGAAGCGTTGGACTTAGCAAAGCTATTGTTCACGACAGCCGCGGCAAGAATTTTTGGCTGTGCGGCGCGCCCTCCGGCGATGTTGAAATTGACACAGAAGATTTCCGCAAATTTATCGCCGCCGCCACCGACCTGCTTGCCACTGACTATATAATACTCGACACCGCAGGAACGAACACCGAATCCTTTCATATGGCGGCAAGTGTGGCTGACATTGCTCTTATTGTGGCAAACCACAGCCCCACCTCTATCCGTGCCGCCGAGGCAACAGCCGCCGCTTTGGGTGATAGCAAAGCTGAACCGCTGCTTGTGATAAACGGCTTTGATACCAACAACATTGCTGCTCTTGCGTCCGGCAAACGAAGCGGAGTAATTGATATTATTGAGCAAACCAGCATTCGCCTAATTGGAGTGGTTCCTCATAGTTACGGACTGCAATTGGCACAGGAAAAGGGCAAGCTGTATAACGAAGTTGATGGGGATATAAAATGTGCTATGAGCAACATAGCAAAGCGAATTGAAGGGATTCACGTTCCCTTGTTCCAAGGATTTCGACAACGTAAGAAAATTAAAAAGACAATGTGAGGAAACAAAAATGGAAATTGCAATTATTGCTGATGATAATAAAAAAGGACTGGCTGTCGAGTTCTGTATTGGCTATGTGAACGTTTTGAACAAACACCGCTTGTTCGGGACATGGACAACGGCAAAATATATTAAAGATAATACCGGGCTTGATGTGGAAGCGGTTAATTCAGGGGATATTGGAGGCATCGAGCAACTAACTTCCCGCATTACTTACAACGAAATTGACCTTTTGTTGTTCTTCCGTGACCCTCATTTGCTTGATTATTCAAGAAGAGCTTTGGAGAACGAAATGCTTCGTATGTGTGATGTGAATAATATCCCTGTTGCCACTAACATTGGTACAGCCGAGGCACTTGTTATGGCTATGGACCGCGGTGATTTTGGCTGGCGCGAAATTGAAAACCCGCGAAGCAATTTTAATGTTATGAGAAACAAAAGACAGCGGTATTATTAGGGCGTATAACGAAACATCTTGGGGCGTTGCCCCAAACCCCACTTAGAAACTTTTTGTAAAAAGTTCCTAAGAACCTCAAAAACTTTGGTATAAAAAAGTTTTTAGTCAAGTTTTTTACAAAAAACTTGTGCGGTGTGGGCGCATAGCCCGCGGTCTTGACCCTTTTCTTCAAACTAAATCCTCCGTTTTGGGGGATTTACTATTATCACGGAGGAACAAAAATGCTAACAGTTAGCGGTGCATACACCACAGCAAAGATTTTCACAGACAGCCTTGAGCCGTCTGCCGAGGGGCAAATTCGCACTATGTGCGACCAGCCATTTATGAAGGGGAGCAAGGTTCGTATTATGCCTGACGTTCATGCTGGCAAAGGTTGCACCATTGGCACTACCATGACCATCGGAGAATGTGTTGTACCAAGCATGGTAGGAGTGGACATAGGGTGTGGCATGGAAACGGTGAAGCTGACTGACAAACGGCTGAACCTACCCGAACTGGACAACTTCATTCATCAGAATATCCCCTGCGGTCCGGCTGTTCGTGACAAACCGCATCGCAGTCACGGCAGACCTGATGTTTCTCAGCTTCGCTGTTTCGGCAAGTTGAAAAACGCCCACCGAATCGACCGCAGTCTTGGCACGCTTGGCGGCGGCAACCACTTTATCGAGGTGGGCAAGGACGACGAGGGGGAGCTTTATCTTGTCATTCACAGCGGAAGCCGTAATGTTGGCAATCAAGTGGCGAAATATTATCAAGATATTGCCTACAATGCCGTCGGCGGAAAAGGGCAAAAAGAGGTGGCGTATGATTTGGCGTACCTGACCGGGGAAGCCATGGAGGACTATCTTCATGACATGAAAATCATGCAAGCGTTTGCCGAACTTAACCGCAAAATCATGGTCGAGGTCATTCTTGACGGCATGAAACTGAAAAACGAGGGAAGTTTTACCACCATACACAACTATATCGACACCGAGGCAATGATTTTGCGTAAGGGTGCGGTGTCTGCACGTGCAGGGGAAGTGATTCTTGTGCCGATAAATATGCGTGACGGCAGTTTGATTTGTACCGGGTTGGGCAACGCCGACTGGAACTATTCTGCTCCCCATGGGGCGGGGCGGTTAATGAGCCGCACCGAAGCGAATAATTCTTTCACCCTGTCTGCATTCAAAAAAGAGATGGAGGGGGTATTCACCTCTTCGGTCAACCGCGATACTCTGGACGAATGCCCCATGGCATACAAACCTATGGAGGACATAGTGAAACATATTGGGGAAACAGCCACCATTGACAAGGTTATT
>WQSD01000016.1 GCA_009788105.1 Oscillospiraceae bacterium
CCTGCCGTGGGCAAGTTCCCACACCACCACCGCAACCGCCGCCACCGCCGCCGCCACCAACACCACCCGGCCCAAGCGTACCATATCCGGGCACACTTGTCCGCCGTGGGTCAAGCGGTAATTCTGTGCGGCAAATCCAGACCTGCCTGAACAATCTCATCGGTGCAGGACTGAACGTTGACGGCAATTTCGGCTCTCTCACCGAAGCGGCTGTGCGGGAATTTCAGCGGAGAAACGGCTTGAATCCGGACGGCATTGTTGGGCCTGCAACTTGGGCGGTGATTTTCACCCAATGCAACCCTAACAGCACCACACCCCCTCCGCCCCCTCCTCCGCCACCACCTCCACCAACGCCGCCGACACCCCCAAGCGGAAATCCCAGTGTGCCATATCCGGGGCTAATCCTCCGCAATGGTATGCGTGGCGAAAGCGTTCGTCAGGTGCAAATTTGCCTGAACAATCTCATCGGCGCAGGGCTGAACCCTGATGGCGTGTTTGGGCCGCTTACCGAAGCCGCCGTGCGAGAGTTCCAGCGTCGCATGGGGCAGAATGCAGACGGCTTAGTTGGGCCAATTACATGGAACAACATTTTCACCCGCTGTAATCCAAGCGGCGGTGGTACACCAACACCTCCACCTCCACAGCCACCTCCGCCAACGCCGCCGACACCCCCAAGCGGCAACCCCAGTGTGCCATATCCGGGGCTAATCCTCCGCAATGGTATGCGTGGCGAGAGCGTTCGTCAGGTGCAAATCTGTCTGAATAACCTCATCGGCGCAGGGCTGAACCCTGATGGCGTGTTTGGGCCGCTTACCGAAGCCGCCGTGCGAGAGTTTCAGCGTCGCATGGGGCAAAATGCAGACGGCTTGGTTGGGCCAATTACATGGAACAACATTTTCACCCGCTGTAATCCAAGCGGCGGTGGTACGCCAACACCTCCGCCCCCACAGCCACCTCCACCAGCCCCTCCCACTCCACCAAGCGGAAATCCCAGCGTGCCATATCCGGGGCTAATTCTCCGCAACGGTATGCGTGGCGAGAGTGTTCGTCAGGTGCAAATCTGCCTGAATAACCTCATCGGCGCAGGGCTGAACCCTGATGGCGTGTTTGGACCGCTTACCGAAGCTGCTGTGCGAGAGTTTCAGCGCCGCATGGGGCAGAATGCGGACGGTCTTGTCGGGCCAATTACATGGAACAACATCTTCACTCGCTGTAACCCAAGCGGCGGTGGTACGCCAACACCTCCGCCCCCACAGCCACCTCCACCAGCCCCTCCCACTCCACCAAGTGGCAATCCCAGCGTGCCATATCCGGGGCTAATCCTCCGCAACGGTATGCGTGGCGAGAGCGTTCGTCAGGTGCAAATCTGCCTGAACAATCTCATCGGTGCAGGGCTGAACCCTGATGGCGTGTTTGGACCGCTTACCGAAGCCGCCGTGCGAGAGTTCCAACGTCGCATGGGGCAGAATGCAGACGGCTTAGTTGGGCCAATTACATGGAACAACATCTTCACCCGCTGTAACCCAAGCGGCGGTGGTACGCCAACACCTCCAACGCAAGGGCAACGGACTATTGTCCTTGACCCCGGTCATGGGGGAAGTGACCCTGGCGCGGTGAACGGCAATCGCCTTGAAAAAGACGACAATCTGCGTATGTCACAGGCAATTGCTCGCATTCTTGAACGGTGCGGACAGCGTGTTGTGATGACACGAAACAGCGATGTTTTCCTCCCACTTACCGAACGTGCGAACATTTCCAATCGAAACAATGCGGATATTTTCGTGTCAATCCACCGAAATTCTTTCACCAACCCTGCCGCAAATGGGGTGGAAACTTTCGTGATGACCAACGCCCCTACTGCCACAGTTAATATGGCACGAATGGTGCAAAACGAAATGGTGAATGCAGGTGTTCAGTCAGACCGCGGCGTGAAACAGGCGAATTTTGTAGTGCTACGCAATACAAACGCACCAGCAATGCTTGTGGAACTTGGGTTTATCTCAAATGCACAAGATAACCACCTGTTCGACAGCCAGTTCAACGAGTACGCCGCTGCAATTGCGCGTGGCATTCTCCGTTCGCTGAATTTACCCACCTCTTGCGTGTAAATGAAGCAATAACAAAAATTCAAGGAACTGACCTGGGTTAGTTCCTTGAATTTTTAATAACTTGAATTTTTAATAATATGTAAACTTTCTCCAAAAAAAATCTTTTTCGCCTTTTTGTATTGCTTTTTATCTCTGAAAAGGTTATAATTAAGTACATTTAAGGAGTGTTGAATAAAGACGGAACAAGGTCAATCATGTTTCAATCTCGTTTTTCTTACTTAGCCAAAAATCGTTACTACGCAACGAAAAGCATTTTGGCAAAGTAAGAAAAATACGCTCCAGGCGTTTTTAGTAAGCGCCGAAGGTTGCGGTACGGGCGGTTCACCCGCACGGCAGGCAACTGGAGCTGCGTGAGCGACCTGCGGAAAATCACCGCCTATCCGCCGAGATATTTAACACACTCATTTAAGCTAACGAGGAACCTATGCAAACAAACACCAAAACCATTGCCCGCATCTATGTGTTCATTACTATAGGTATAGTTTTTGCCACAGTCGCAACTGTGCTAAATTCTTTTCTTTTCCTGTTTCATTTTGACAGAGCCCTGCTACTGTTTGAGATAACAGCATACGCACAAGCATATTTCATGTTATCCGGTGTTTTTTTGCTTTTCTGTTTTCTCCTATTGTTTGTATATGGCAAGTCCAAAAATGTACCCGAACACGCACCAAATAATATACTAATAAATATGTTATGCTCCTTCGGTTTTCTTTCGATTTTCATCACTACCATTCTTTTTTTCATTTTCATTTCCATACCAATCGGGCGGCACGAAGAAAGATTTAGCCAAATATCCTTGGCTTTCGCCCTGCCCGCCGGCGCATATTTCATTCATCATTTATACTCAGAAAACCGCAAAGCCAAAAACCTTTTAGGTTTTGCGGCGATTATATGGAGCATTTTAATTTTGCTAAGCACTAATGCTTATATTTCTATCCCAATAAACTCTCCTTTGCGAGTTGGGCCTATCTTTTCTTTTTCAGCCATATTATTATTTTTTGTTTCTGACATTAGAATGAACATTAACCGCCAAGTAAACGGAATGTTGTTTGCAAGCGGATTAGCTGTCACTTTCTTTTCTTTATCAAACGCCCTTCCCCAATTGTTTTTATCTGTGGCCGGACAACTTGACTTATCTCTTACAATATTCTACAACGCAACAGAAATTTTTATCGTTGTGTACGCAGTATCACGAATGTTTTCTGCTGTTGCTCTCTTGAAATTGCCACCCTTAATAGAAGATGATTTCCACGAATCCGATGGGGACTTTGCTGAATGGATAATGTCATTAAACAACCCAGACAACGAAATTTTTATTGAAGAGAACAATGGCATAGATTCCGAAAGAGCAAACGGCAACTCTGCCGAAATTGCAGACGCTCTTGCTTTTTTGCGTAAACATCAAATTCAACCGAATGTTGACGACATTCAAGTAGACGAAAAATAAAAACTCACCCCACCGAAGAAATGTTTCGATGGGGTGCTTATTATTTTGTCGCTTACACACGCTTAATTACTTCTACCAGTTCTTCCCGACTCGCCACCATAGTCAAGGCTTGTGCCAACCCTTCCCCTGTTAAAGATGGAGGCAATCCAAGGTGTTCCAACACTTTTCGTCGCACTTCTCCGCTGTCCGAGTGTCCCGACAAGCCAAGGTCGTACAAGTCTGCACGGGTGATTGGTGTGCGGTGGGGCAACTCACCCTCATAGGGGCGCAAAATCTGCCGCAACTGTGCAAAATCGGTGTCCTCCACCCCAAGAATGCCACATTCCGTCTTTCTTGCCCCTTTGCCGTAAATCGGCGAGGTGTACAGGTGAATCATAGCTTCCGCAGGCAAAATCGAGCGGAAATACCCACGGATAACCTGCCCTGCGCCGTCGCTGTCTGTAAGGACGATAATCTTACTATGCTCGGCAATTCGACGGAAAAAGTCTGCCTTTTCCTTTTGGCGAAACACCCCAAAGCCATCAGTGACAATCACATTCGCTTGGGCGACAGCAAGCACTCGCTCGCGGTCGTGTTTCCCCTCGACTATAATAGGATATGAAATTTGAAGTTTAGCATTTTTACCCAATATTCCCACTCTCCCTGAACTCACGCCACACATTCTCGAAAAATTCGTCGTCTTGTGGGATAGGGCGCACCTGCCGCCATGAGTATTTTCCGCCATCTGAAGTATACTTCACCGTCTGCACCTTGTCTGTTGGCAGGGTGGATATGCTTCCGCCTACGTAAATAGCACTGCCGCGGTTGCCCCCGCCCTGCGCCGCATAGTCAAGCATTGCCCCAAGGTACATAACCTGGGACAGCAACACATCACGATACTGATACACCTTCCACAGCTGGCTTGAGTCGGCAATTTTTACTTCAGCAAAGGTGGAAAGCTGTTTTTTCGCCACCTGGAGTGCCGCTGCAATGCCGACGTTGTCACGGATAGCCCCTGCACACTGGGTCATGGTGGTAGCCGCAGCCTCCCACAAGGCGTCAACGTTGCCCTTTTCGCCCACACAGGCGGCGATAGCGGTGATTTTCTCGATGTCTGCAATAGTCGCAGGGGAAAACTCTGCCACCTCGCCATGCCCTTTTGTGCCAACATACATTGCCGCACGGGTTGAGCCAACCTGCCCCGAATTCAGCGCACTCCCACCCGGACGGTACACCCCATGAGTAGCGGCGGCTTCACCAACGGCGAACAGCCCGCCAATGCTGGTCTGCCACCAAGCGTCCACATCAATGCCACCATTGTTGTGCTGTGCGCACAGAGCAATTTCAAGGGGCTGTGTTTCCAAATCCACGTTAAAGTCGCGGTAAAAGTCAATGGCAGGCTGGTTCATGTGGGCAAGCCGCTGATACGGCGTGCCGAAGCAAGCTCCGCCTTTCTCCAAATACTCCCGCGCTTCGGTTGGGAGAGCGGCAAAGTCAACATCTTTGTCCGCCGGGTTAGAGCGAAAGTCAAGAAACACCCGCCGCCCAGCACATATCTCCCGATGAACGATAATATCCACAGTAGACGAGCCACTTTCCGCTCGCTTAGCATCAAAGGGCCATTGGTAGCCCTTTAGGAACACATGACCAAGGTCAAGGGTGATTTCCCGCACGTCGCCGCCATCTTTGTCAGTGGAGATAAACTTGGGAAGCACCTGCATATACGTCCCAGACACGTTCCAACGGGGGGCAACAGAGGACAAGCCGAACTGCCACTCGGTCAGGTTTTTCCCCGTTGCTCCCGCCTCGAAAACAATACCGCTTGAGCCATAGTGACCCAGGGGAAACACGCTGTCGCGGTACATTCCTGCAGGCGCACCTGTAGAGGCAATCACGTTGCGACAAGCGAAAATGGCGAACTGCTCCTCTGTGCCTTGCTTGTCCAGCACAAGGCAGAGCAGTCCGACGATTTTGCCCTCTTGCACGATATATTGTATCACTTGATAGCCGTCAAATGTGGGTATACCACGGCTTTCCACCGAATGCTGTAGTGTCTCGGTCATCTTTTTCGATGTGTACGGGCCAACGCTGGTGGCACGTTGGCGGGGGTCGTGGTCGGTTTTATAGCCCACATACTCCCCGAAACGCCCACGGGGAAAAGGCACGCCAAGCTCCACAAGCCGCATAAAGCTACCTGCAGAGTGTGCCGCCTCGCATAGGGCGTGATCCCCGTCCATACAGCCCCCCTCGAAAAGGGTTTGTGCCATTTCACGCACGCTGTCCGGCTCGCCGCCTGATAGGGTGAGCTTGTAGTATGTTTGCTTGTCCGAACCGGTGTTGCGAGAAGTACCGCGGTTCACCCCCTCGGTGACAATGGCAATGTCAGTCTGCCCATAAGAATGCAGACGGTCTGCGGCGTTATAGCCTGCCGCCCCTGTACCCACAATAACTGTGTTAAATTTGTGTACTGGAATGATGTATTTACCGATTTTCATTTGTTTTTCTCCTGTGGTGTACATCATTTTGTCTGTTTTTCGTACATTTTCGCGGTAAATCCGCCAGACTAAAACACCTTGGGGCGTTGCCCCAAACCCCACCAGAAAACTTTTTGCAAAAAGTTTTCTGGACTTTCAAAAACCTTGGTACAAAAAAAGTTTTTAGTCCAGTTTTTTTCAAAGCCCTTGTGAGCGCTGAAGGCGACAGTATGGGCGGTTTAGCAAGTCGCCGAAATAGACTTGTGTCGAAACAAACTTATCGTCTTAATTCAAGCTCTCGGACTGTCATTGCAAAGGCGGTTTGTGCCGTGCAATCCAGTGAAAAGGCAAGAAATCGCCATAAATCAACCCGTAAAACAATGAAATTTCTCATCCAACGACTGGATTGCACGCGGAAAATCACCGCTTTGCAATGACGATGCTGTTTGTTTGGGTTTAAGACTTGAAATTAAGCTGTTGTTTCTGTTTCGATACAACCTTAATGCGTGAGCGGGCAAAACTGGTCGGGTGTGGGGTGAAACCCCACGACCTTGACCTTTTTCTTCAATAAATAATTTGCGTAGCAAATTTACATCAATTCTTCATTCTTCATTTTTAATTTTTAATTTTTAATTCTTCATTGTGTTTCCCTGTCAATTGTCCAACATACTCACCTGCTCGCCCCCGTTCCCCCTCGCCTCCAAACCAAGATGGCGATATGCCGCAGGGGTGGCACACCTGCCACGTGGGGTGCGGTGAAGGAACCCGATTTGCATCAGATACGGCTCGTACACGTCCTCGATGGTGATACTTTCCTCGCCAAGGGTGGCGGCAAGAGTCTCAAGCCCCACTGGGCCGCCGTCAAACTGCTTTATCATAATGGACAGCATACGCCTGTCCGTGTTGTCTAACCCAAGCTGGTCAATCTCCAACGCATTCAGCGCATAATCGGCGATTTTGCGGTCAATTCGCCCGTCACCTTTCACCTGGGCAAAGTCACGCACCCGCTTGAGTATACGATTGGCGATACGTGGCGTTCCGCGGGAACGGCTGGCGATTTCTCTCGCACCCTCCTCGTCAATAGGCAGGTCGAGAATCTGCGCACTTCGCTTCACGATAATGCAAAGCTCCTCCGGGGTGTACATTTCTAACTTTAACAACACCCCAAAGCGGTCACGGAGAGGGGTGGACAACTGCCCTGCCCTCGTTGTCGCCCCAATTAGGGTGAACTTGGGCAGTTGCATACGCAAACTGCGGGCAGATGGCCCTTTGCCGATGATGATGTCAATCTCGAAGTCCTCCATGGCTGGGTACAGCACCTCTTCCACCGTGCGGGACATACGGTGAATCTCGTCGATGAACAGCACGTCGTTCTCTTGCAGATTTGACAGCAAGGACACAAGGTCTCCCGGACGCTCTATAGCAGGGCCGGAGGTGACACGGATGTTCACCCCCATTTCGTTTGCCACAATGGTCGACAGGGTCGTCTTGCCCAGCCCCGGCGGGCCATAAAGCAGCACATGGTCAAGCATTTCTCCCCTTGCCCGTGCCGCGTCAATATACACTTTCAGGTTAGATTTCGCCTTGTCCTGCCCGATATATTCAGCAAGCGAACGAGGACGCAAGGACAGCTCTATCCCTGTGTCATCTTCGCTGTATTCCGCCTGGGTAAGGCGTTCTGATGTGAAATTTTCTTCGTACATTTTTGCACTCGCTAATTATTTTTCGTTTTCCGCAAACTCCGTTGCCTTTGCACTTAGTTCCTCTATGCTCATATCATCAAATAAGTTTTTCCGCCATGCAGTATAGTCAAATGGCTCACGAATTATCAAGGAAATAAACCTTTCCGCCTCGACTTTACCAAGATTTTGCGTCAGCACCCTAATTCCTTCGTTTTTTAATACTGTATCAGTCATTGTTAAGGTCGCTCCTTTTTGTTTCCTTCTACCCCACAACACCCCACACAACTACCCCTAATCCAACCGCCCAGCAGTAGTAGGCGAACATGGTGAAGTTAGCTTTTTTCGCAATGTATTGCAGCAACTTGATGGCGAAAAAGCCCACAATTGCGGCGGCAACCGCTCCTGCCATGTAGATGGCAAGCTCCTGCGTGCCGGGAATGTTGCGGAAAAAGGCGGGAAGCTCCATAATGCTTGCCCCGATAATGGCAGGAATTGACATAAGAAAGGAGAATTTCACCGCAGTTGCACGGTCCATACCGGCGAACAAGCCCCCGGTAATGGTCGTTCCACTACGGGACAGCCCGGGGATTATGGCAATAAATTGCGCCAATCCAACCACCAAAGCATGACGAGGGCGAACAGTTTCAAGGTCGTACTTCGCCCGTGCCACTCGGTCAGAAACGAAAAGAATAAATCCGTTGACAAACAGTGCCGCACCAATGAAAATCAAGCTTCCGCGAGCGAAAGTATTTATGCCGTCAACAAAATCAAACACCGCCAACGCAAGGGGTGCTGTGGCGATAATTAGCAAGAGTGCTAACCGCTCGTTTACTGTGTAATTAGAGAATTTTAGATACTCTGTGTCCCTCTTAAAAAGTCCTCTGCAGAACTTTGCAATTAAGGTGAAAAACGCAGGAATAAGTGCCAAAATCTCTTTGAAGTATACGCTAAGCACCGCCACCAGCGTGCCAACGTGCAAAAGAATATCAAAGGCGAGGTTAGCATTGGGGTCTAACCCTGTAATATGATGCATAATAGCAAGGTGCGCCGAGCTTGAAATAGGCAAAAACTCGGTGATTCCCTGTATGATTCCGTACAAAATTGAGTAGAATAAAGTCATTGTGAAATAACAGTTAGCAGTTAACAAGTAACAGCTAAAAAACCTTTCTGAAATGATTGCATGATTCTGACCTTTAACTGTTAACTGTTACCTGTTAACTGTTACCTGTTACCTGTTAACTCCCCTATTATATTACCAAATTTCAATCTAAATTACAAGAGGAATTTCGTGAATACAAAATTAAAAATTACAAAAAAAGATATGATTTGTGCCGCCGCAGGTGTTGGTGCCGGCTTTGTTGGCGGACTGATTGGCACAGGGGGCGGGATAATCATTATTCTCGCTATGTCCGCATTTGACCGAGACAGCAGTCGCCACGATATTTTCGCCCGCACAATCGCCATTATTTTGCCTATGTCCCTGCTGTCCGTGTGGCTGTATCACCAGCGGGATGCGCTTGACTTCGGCGAGGCGTGGATATACCTTATCCCAGGCGCGCTTGGCGGGCTGTTAGGCGCATGGCTGATGGACAAAATCGGGGTGAAATGGCTACGGTACATCTTCGCCGTGCTTGTGATAGTGGCAGGAGCAATCATGATTTTCGGGAGGGCAAAATAATGCAAATTCTCGGTATCTTGGTCGCATTCGCTACCGCCGCACTTGCAGGAATGGGGGTTGGCGGAGGCGGGCTGTTGGTGCTGTATCTTACCCTTGCCCTGCACATGGAGCAACTGTCGGCGCAGGGGGTGAACATGCTATTTTTCGCCGCCGCATCTGCCGCTTCCCTGCTAATCCACGCCCGCAAGCGGAAATTAGATATGCGAGTCATTGTCATTTGCGCTATCTTCGCTCTTGGGGGAGCATACGGGGGCAGTCTGCTTGCAAACGCCATGGAAACAGGCTTACTTCGCAAGATTTTCGGCGGATTTTTGATTTTTTCGGGAGTGCTGGTTTTCTTAAAAAAGGAAAAGTCGTCAGATAGCTCCTCTGCCGAAAAAGGTGAAGGCAGAGCCAATCAGAAGAAAAACAAAGGCGCACAAAAGCATAGTTAAAAGCTCGCTTGCTGTGGATTTTCGCCGCTCGTGCAAGTTTCGTCCGCCGAAATACACTGAAACGAAGGCAACGGCGGCACAGATGAACAAAATCCCAAGCACCTGGGGTATAGTCATCGCCGCACCAAGGCTTTCCTCGATTCGTCCGTATGGGTTTGCCAAAAGCAAACGCTCCCATGCCACAAGCAAAGTATTCAGTACCGCAAAAGCCAGCGGCAACAACAGGTTTTTTGTTTCCAACACCACCCATGCGGCGGCTACGCCAAGGACAAACTGGGGCAACAGCTGTGCAATGTCAAGGCTGAAAAGGGCAAAAATCACTGCGGAAAGGCAGATGGCGCGTTGCCTTTTCCCCTCATTCAATGCTGAAAGACGAGGGAGCAAATACCCGCGGTGCAACACTTCGCCACACAGTGCAGGCACAAGCACCATAGCCACAAGAAAGCTCGCCATGTTCGGCTCGGGGAGGTGAACCGCCCCCCAAAATGTCCTAAATGGCAAAAGTGCGGCTATATATTGTCCAAAAAACCTCATTCCAATTGCTAAAGTGAACGCCCCAGCCAACACAAGGGTGCCGCACACCGTTTCACGTCGCTTTGGCAAGCGAATAGCAAGGATGCTGTCCACTTCATCCTTCCGTACAGCGGCAAGCAGGGTTATCGCCAACAGAGGGAGAATGTACCCAAACGCATTTACCCATTCGTTCACTACGAAAGCCATGTTCATAGCAAAAAAGATGGCAAGAAACAACGCTAATATTACATTTATTTTGACCTTTTTCTTTTCCATTCCTTACCCATATACAACTTTCGGCATAGAGAAAACTCTATGCCGATTTGTGTTTAATTATTACCGTACTTTGCGCTGTTGACCTTCACACCGGGACCCATTGTGGTGGCAATTACGCAACTTTTGATATACTGACCTTTAGCGGCAGACGGCCTAGCTTTGATAACAGCGGACATTAGTGTTTCAATGTTTTCGCCCAGCTTTTCTTTACCGAAAGAGGCTTTGCCAACAGGACAGTGAATAATGTTTGTCTTATCCAAACGATATTCAATCTTACCCGCTTTGGCTTCACGCACAGCTCTGGCAATGTCGGTGGTCACCGTACCGCTTTTGGGGTTTGGCATCAAGCCTTTTGGTCCAAGAACTTTCGCAACACGCCCAAGAGCCGGCATAATGTCAGGAGTAGCGATAATTACATCAAAATCGAACCAGTTTTCTTTCTGGATTTTTTCGATATAATCTTCTGCACCAACATAATCCGCACCTGCCTCGGTGGCTTCGCTTGACTTGTCACCCTTGGTTAGGGCAAGAACACGCACATTTTTCCCTGTTCCGTGGGGCAGAACAATCGCTCCGCGCACCTGTTGGTCGGCGTGACGAGAGTCAACACCAAGGCGAATGTGAATTTCCACAGTTTCGTCAAATTTTGCTTTGGCAGTAGAGCAAACAAGCTCAACTGCTTCGGCTGGGTCGTACAGTTTTGTTGTATCAACAGTTTTTGCGCTGTCGATATATTTTTTTCCGTGTTTTGGCATTTTCCTGTACCCCCTATTCTTCCACCGTGATTCCCATGCTGCGGGCAGTGCCGGCAACCATGCTCATCGCGGTTTCAATTGTAGCAGCGTTCAAGTCAGCCATTTTGGTCTCGGCGATTTCACGCACCTGAGCCTTTGTAAGCTGACCAACCTTTGTTTTGTTCGGTTCACCAGAGGCTTTGTCCAACCCAAGCGCCTTTTTAATAAGCACAGGAGCAGGGGGAGTTTTTGTGATAAAGGTGAACGAACGGTCGGCGTAAATTGTGATAACAACAGGGATGATAAGTCCCTTTTGGTTTTTGGTCACTTCGTTAAAATCTTTTGTGAAGTTTACGCCTGAAACTCCATAAGGACCAAGAGCAGGACCAACTGGTGGACCTGGGGTGGCTACTGCCGCAGGTAACTGCAGTTTAACATAGCCGGCAATCTTTTTTGCCATGATATTTTTCCTTCCTGTGGTACAATCGAACGGCTAATATTTCCGTCCTCCCACAACAGGAGCATAGCTCCCGCGGCGACTTTTGCCGCTTATATTAAAAGGTGCAAGCACCAATTAACCAATAAATAAAACCTACTCTGTCAGCACTGCCACACTGTCCGACTCAAGCTCCACAGGGGTTTCACGCCCAAACATAGACGCCATAACCGTGATTTTTTTGCGGTCGTCCGAAATTTCTTTCACCACGCCGATAAAGCCAGCAAGCGCACCCTTGGTAATCTTGACGCTGTCGCCCACTTCATAACCAAGAGAAGCAACGCCAACATCAACGCCCATGTTTGAAATCTCTTCATCAGAAAGAGGCACAGGGCGACCGGCAGGACCAACAAAGCCAGTCACACCGCGGATATTCCGCACAACGTGCCAGCTTTCGTCTGTCATTGTCATTTTAATCATGACATACGAGGGCAGTATTTTATTCTCCACCTCAACATCTTCGCCGTCTTTGTTTTTTTCAATCAAAGTTTCGGTTGGAATGCGAATTTCTTCAAAGAGATGAGCCATATTGCGGTTTTCAACGATTTTTTCAAGGTTTGCCTTGACTTTGTTTTCATAGCCCGCATATGTTTGTGCCACGTACCATCGGGACGTGGTGGTATCATATCCATAGTTTGATGTTTGTGCCATTATCTCTTCCTTTTAGGGAGTGCCCTCTAATAGGGTTTGTGGTCAATCATGTTCTCGCTCACGCATTTCGGCGACCTGTTTGACGGCAAAGCCGCCAATGCCGTCGCCTTCAGCGCTCACAGAGGCGTTTCAATCTCGTTTTTTTGGCGTTTTCAAAAACCGTTGCTACGCAACGAAGTACGTTTTTGAAAAACCAAAAAAATTCGCTCCAAGC
>WQSD01000017.1 GCA_009788105.1 Oscillospiraceae bacterium
ATCCCCGCCACAACGTACGGAAATATCTTGATAAATGCTTGTGTTTGTCATGTTTTACTCCTTAAATAAGCGCTGAGGGGGTGATTTTCGCCGCCGGAGTGATTCACTCGCTTCATAGGTGAAAATCATTCCCCCGAGGCGTGAGCGGCCACTATGTCAGTTCACAGCACTTTTTGGTTTTGTACTATGGATATGCGACAGAGCGAGGGAATATGACAGACCCTGCAATTGTTTTCGGCGATGGCGGATAAGCATTTTCGTTATCGTTCAAATTAAAACCTATTGACTTTCGTGACAAGGAGGTGGTATAATGGGAGGGAAAGGATGCCGAAGCAGACAAATTCTGCGTTGTTCGTCGGTTAGAGCGTGCCGACGCGCTCTAAGTGTGCTAAATATTAAGGAGGTGAATAATGAAAGAAAAATACATTGTAATTAAAAATGTGTTGGAAACAGATGCGTTTTCAATGTCGTTTGATTATGAAATCGGTGATGTTATATTTACTAAAAATATGTATATAATCAGATTAGAAATACCATATGAAGTTGCTAAAGATAACATGGGCTTTGATAATATTTATGGTTTAAATATTAAAGGTGAAATTATTTGGCAAATTGAAAAGCCAATAGATGCTTTTGGTTTGACAGAAACATCACAGGGTTACGATTATTATTTCAAAAGTGTGTACAATGATATGACACTTACAGATGATAATATTTTTTATGTTTTTACATTTTCAATGTGCTATATCCTCGACCCTCAATCTGGGAAGATTGTTGGTCAAAAACAAATGTAGTGATGTTAGGCGGACTGACAATGATAGTTGATGTAGCATTACGCCTTTCCGAGGGAGTGTTTTCACTTGCCGACACGCTCTAAGTGTGCTAAATATTAAGGAGGTAATAATGATAAAATTAAAATTCTCACTTGAATACAAATGTAATCCCATTTGGATTTTAGACGATGACGGCGACGTTATAGAAAATTGTTTGCCTGACGTTTTGATAAAAGATAAAAGAATAGCTAAATATTTACATGAAATTTCCGAACAGTTCGATTCTTTATATGAAGACAATGAGTTGAATTTTGAATTTTTGGGGTTTTCAAACGAAACAGAAAAAAAGGTGTTTTATGATAAAGTGACCCAGACGATAAATTTGATTAAAACTAAAATAGATAGAATTTATAGTTTTGAAACAAAAGTTTTAAGCGAAGATTATTGGCTATGGACTAAAGATGCGAGAAAATAGTTTGTTCCAATTGTGTTCGTAACTGACTGGCAATGATAGTTGATGGAGCATCACGCTTTTCCGAGGGTGTTCAAGATGTACACCATGGAAACAACCGAATTTTGACAACACAATCCGTGAACCCACTTCGAGATTGGGTATTCGCCCCGATAGTAGGCGAAGAACATGCACAATTGGCGGGAGCGGGCGAGTACACGGCACAGGGGCTTGCAAGGTTTGGTCGTAGCTGCCACCACATCAAAACCTGCAAGGGTGGAAACATGACGAGGGAGTGTTTTCACTTGATGACACGCTCAAACCCTGTCATTAAAAATTAACAAATTAGCGGTTTACATTATTTGTATACTATAGTATAATAGAAGAGTGTTGAATAATCCAAATTCATCACTTCCAACGAAAGGTTTACTTATATATGAAGCATTGGAATTATAACAACTTGAATTCACCTGCTGCGCAAGTAGGGTTAGAAGCCCTTGGCAAAGCAATCATTTTTGCAAAAAAGGCAAAGAGTACAGCAATCCAATCCGTTGAACAGTTAAAACAGGATGCACGCTCTATCCGTGAGCGTGACCCCTCCGCCCATAGCTTGGCAGAGGTGCTTCTTTTGTATCCCGGGCTACACGCCGTTGCTATTCACCGCGGGGCAAACGCATTGTACAAGAAAAATCTGTACCTATCTGCTCGTGCGGTGAGTAGTGCAGGGCGATTTCTTACCGGAATCGAGATTCACCCCGGCGCAGAAATAGGAAACAAGGTTTTCATTGACCATGGTAGCGGGGTTGTTATCGGCGAAACCGCAATTGTAGGCGATGGTTGCACTATCTACCAGGGGGTGACAATCGGCGGTACAGGCAAAGAAGAGGGCAAGCGACACCCGACTATCGGCGAAGGGGTGATGATTGGTGCAGGGGCAAAGGTGCTTGGCGGCATTTCCATCGGCGACGGAGCAAAAATTGCCGCTGGAGCGGTAGTGCTGAAAGACGTTTGTCCGGGCACAACCGCAGTTGGTGTACCGGCGAAAGTTATAAATTGCGACAAGGATACTTGCAAGCATGACCAAGTGAACATTCCCGACCCTGTGGAGCAGGAACTGAAAAACCTGCGTGAGCGTGTGCAGGAATTAGAATGGCAAATATGACTGGGCAATGAAGAATGAAGAATTAAAAATGAAGAATGAAGAATTGATGTAAATTTGCTCCGCAAATTATTTTATTGAAAAGGGCGGGGGCATTTTACCACTACGAAAACGCACGAAAAATTCGCACCGCATCTGTTGAAGATAGTCGCCCCTACACAACAACGCCCATCCCCCGAAAGGACACACAATGAACGAAAACAATAACGACTTTAACAACGATAATGAAAACCGCACCCCGCCGCAAATGTCGGTGGACGAATACTTTCGGATTAAGTATTCCCAGCTTGGGGGCTGGTTGCTGTTTATTGTGGTGGGGTTTATTGTTGCAATTCCTGTAATCTTTCTTGACTCGCTTGGTGGGATAGTTGATATTGGAGGTGGTTTTTATAGCATTGACGTGGCAGTAGGGGGCATGGCAAGCATACTGACTTATGTTTCCATAAGTTTTTTTAGCGTGTTTGTTTTTTGCCTGATAGACAAAAGAGAGTCGTTTTTATACTACTATCAAATAGGATTGCTTGTATTGGCAGGGGCTAATTTTTTTCGTGGGGTTTTAGTGTATATTACTTTTAACACTGTGGCATATGACACCTTAAAAACAATGCAAATTCCATTGATACTACTGCTGTTGTTCGCCTGGAAAGGTAGTCTTTTTCTTCCTGTGATAATTATGCTTTATCTTTGTAAATCTGCTCGTGTACGGACATATATGGGTGGCACAGAGCATTTGACAGAGGCGGTATATGCCTTTGGAGCAAAGCCGTTCACAGCCACCCCCACCACTAATTCCCCCGAAAGGACGCACAATGAACGAAAACAATAACGACTTTAACAACGATAATGAAAACCGCACCCCGCCACAAATGTCGATAGATGAATACTTTCGGATTAAGTATTCCCAGCTTGGGGGCTGGTTGCTGTTTATTGTGGTGGTGGGCTGGATTGGGATATTTTTTATGTCGATTTCTCAAATCATTAATCTGACAACTATTTTAGACAACACAAACGAGCAATTTGGCACTGATGCTGTTTTGCAATTGATTGCGGTTTTTATTGCAATTATAGCATTGGTGATTTACACACTTCAATATCTCAGCATTTCAAGACGAAACCACAAATTTCTCCGTTTTTATCAAGTTGGCTATGGTATAATGATGCTGTCTAATATGGCTACTTATGCGGCACGGATATATCAGGGCGAGATGACTGCCTCAAGTTTAATTTATCTTTTGTTGTTTGCGCCCATAGGTCCGATGCTGTTCACCCTGTATTTTTGCAGGTCTGTGCGGGTGCGGACATATATGGGCGGCACAGAATACATGGACAGGGCAATATTCGCCTTTCGTGGGAGCGCATTGTAGGAGAGGGGTTCGCGCCCGCAAGATAATATGGGTTTGGGTAAAACTCCACCAGTTTGTTGATAAAAACCGCAGGAAAAACTGTGTCATCCCGCACCCCGATGCGGTCATGTCATTTTAAGTTAAGCTGAAGTCAAAGTTATCATGAGATTGCGGGTCGTAGCCCGCAATGACAATGTTTTTTCATTGATATAAGACAACAAAGACACATTGCCACAAAAACCCATATTAACTTGCGGGACGCCGAGGGCGTCGTCCCCTACGGGTGCGGTGGGTCGCGGGGTGGTATTCACAGAGCCTAAACCCTCGCACCCGCTATCCGTCCTTGCTTTCCAAAAAATGCTCGCTCAAAATAATAATACACATCAAAATAATAATAATACACAAAGGAAACATCAACATGAACTACGAAAAAAAGTACGGCGCACCATTTCCCGTGATTGAAATCACGCTGAATCAGGGCGAACAAATTTGCATTGAACCGGGGACAAAAGTGTACTCCGACCCGTCTCTGTTCCTGCGAACTGTGCGAAACTCACAGCGTCAACGGGCGACTGGTGGCAAGAAAATCGGTATGTTCAGCAGTGCCAACAAACTGATGACTATTGTCCAAAGCGGGGCGACAAACTCAAGAATTGCCGTTGCGCCCTGCGTTCCGGGCGATGTTATCGAGCTGAATTGCGGGAACGGAGAACAATGGAAGATGATGGCAGGCTCGTTTTTGGCGTGCGACATGGGCGTTAATTTCGAGGTGGTGCAAAGCGGCTGGAGTGGCTTGATTTCGGGAGGTATTCCGGTTTGCGTTTTGCAAACTTCCGGTGCGGGTTCGTGCATTGTGGACTCTTGCGGGACGCTGCAAAAATTCAACCTTAACGGCAACAAGGTTATCGACGTGGACGTTCATCACTTGGTAGCATGGTCTGCCGGTCTGCAATACCATGTTTCCAACCAACGGGAGCGTGGATTGGCTTGGGTGCAATCTACTGCCCGCTTCACAGGTCAAGGGTCAGTTATTGTACAGTCAAACTGCCGCATTTCCCCTGCGTTGAAATAGCAGGAGGTGCTTATGGAAAAAATTATTGCACTTGCTTGCCCCTCTTGCGGGGCGGCACTAAAGGTAAGCATAAATCAAAAAATGGCGAAATGCGACTACTGCGAAAGGGAAGTCGTTTGCGCCGAGGCATTAAAAGCACCCAGTCAAAAAGAATTGCAGAAGTTGCAAAACGAACAACAGCAACAAGGAGATGATTGGTAGGAGATTGAGGGCAACAATGAAACTATACAACACACTAACATCACAAAAAGAAGAGTTTATCCCCATCACCCATGGCAAAGTGAGTATGTACGTTTGCGGCCCTACGGTGTACAATTTTGCCCACCTTGGTAACGGGCGTCCGCTGGTGGTTTTTGACATGATTCGCCGCTGGCTGACCTATCGCGGCTACGCTGTCACCTATGTGCAAAACTACACCGACGTGGATGACAAGCTCATTGCCCGTGCCGCGGAAGAGGGTGTGCCTATGGCGGACATAGCCCAGCGTTTCATCGCCGAGTACGCCACAGATTCTGTCGGACTTGGGGTAAACCCTGCGGATATTCACCCACGTGCCACCGAAAACATCACCGAAATGCAAGCCATGATTGCCCGACTTATGGAGGCAAACCATGCCTATGTTTCGGATGACGGAGTGTACTTTGATACCGCCAGCTTCCCCTGCTATGGCTGTCTGTCCAAAATGCCCCTTGACCAATTAGAAGAGGGGGAGCGGACAGGGGACACCTCCCACAAACGGAACAAGTTCGACTTTGCCTTGTGGAAGTTTGCCGAGGCTGGTGCTGTCGGCTGGGATTCCCCGTGGGGCTATGGTCGCCCGGGCTGGCACATTGAGTGCAGTGCTATGGCCTACCGCTATCTTGGGGAGCAGATTGACATTCACGCAGGTGGGGTTGACCTGACCTTCCCCCATCACGAAAACGAGCTTGCCCAAACTCAGGCACTTACCGGCAAACCAATGGCGAAATACTGGCTACACAACGGATTTATCAACGTTGACCATGCGAAAATGTCAAAGTCGGCAGGCAACTTTTTCACTATTCGGCAACTTGCCGAGAAATACGGCTATCCTGCTCTGCGATTTTTCCTGCTGTCTGCCCATTATCGCTCCCCTATCAACTTTGACGACACCGCTATGGAGCAGGCGAAATCTGCCCTTGGGCGGCTGACCACCTGTGGGGACAACCTTGCCTTCTACATCAGTCGTGCAGGTGAGGGGCGGGAGCTTACATCTGCCGAGCTTGCCATGCTTGCCGCGGCAGAAGCCGATTTTGGGGCGGCAATGGACGACGATTTTAACACCGCCGACGCTATTGGGGTGCTGTTTAAGTTGGTGCGGGAGGTCAATACTCTTGTTGGCGCAGGACAGCTGTCCGCCGCCGCCGCCACCATCTTGCAAGACAGGTTCGCTCTGCTTACGGGCCTGCTTGGACTGCTCCAAAAGGCGGAGGAAAGCGGCGACGGGGAAATCGATGCCCTTGTGGCACAGCGGGATGCATACAAAAAAGAGCGGAACTTTGCCGAGGCGGACAAAATCCGTGACAGGCTGAAAGAAATGGGGATTTTGCTTGAAGATACGGCACAGGGGACGAAATGGAAATTAGGTTGACAAGGGGAGCACCGCACCCAAGCCTCCCTCCCCGAGGGAGGTGGCTTGCGGGTGATTTTCCCGCAAGACGGAGGGAGTTCAAGCAGCGGGCGGGTGAACCCCGCCCCTACAACAGCGTTTGGTTGGTATTGCACATTTCACACCTACCCCGTCAGTCGCAAGAACAGCGACTGCCACCCCTTCCGCCTACGGAAGGGGATTTACAGAAACGTGCGGTCTGTTGTTCGTGCATTTTCGTGTCTGTTCGTGGTAAAGTCCCCCGCCTTAACTCCACTTTGCACTCTTCAAACTCCACACTTCTGCCAATTCTTAATTTTTTCAGAGGAAATCACATGACAAAAAAAATACTCCCCCTAATTATTATATTCGCACTATTGCTGACCGCTTGTGCGGAACTTGTTCCGTGGCAAGGGGAGGGACTGCTTTCGTACACAGCCCCGCCTCCTGACCCCGACA
This sequence comes from Oscillospiraceae bacterium, assembly GCA_009788105.1. Classification (GTDB taxonomy): domain Bacteria; phylum Bacillota; class Clostridia; order Oscillospirales; family CAG-272; genus WQSD01. Next base: position 6,864 of record WQSD01000017.1, read on the forward strand.
ACGACAACGGTAATGAAAACGAGAACTATAACGGCGACAACGACACCCCTCCGGATGACGTGACCCCGGGATTGTTTGACAATTTTCCATTGCCAAGAGATTTGATTTACGGGCTTACGCCCCTGTTTTATCCTGGATATACAATGTTTTTTTCTGCCCCGCAATGGAGCTTTTTTGATAATGGGTTGCCTCGTCACAATGTTTTTGGCAATTCCTTTAATGAGGAATGGAACGCTGTGCGAGAGAAGTATACTTTTGTGTTTCCGCCACGTTTGTTTAACATAGACGCCCTCCGCCACCAATTCCACCAACAGCACAACGAATACAGCGCCCAAATGGAAGTGGCCGCTATTCCTGTGACACAGCTTGCTGCATGGCAAGGCACGGTGGTAACTTCCGGACGCTCGAACCGCTTTTTCCGCCCGATTCACTACCTGCCTAACGCGGATTTTAGCCAACCGCATTTCAACCTTGATATAATGGAATCTCTCCGTGTGCGAGACGGAATGTATGCCATTTTGGGAGATGCTTCTCGCTATCAAAAAAACACGGTTGTTTTGTACTTCAACACCCCCGCCCTTCGTGCCGCAGGGATATACGAAGACTTGTATGCTCTTGTGGAAAGCGGGCACTGGACGTGGGAAGTCTTCGGCAGTATGCTGGCTCGTGCCAACGAAAACAGCAACAGACCATTTGTTGCAGGAACAACCCTGCGAAACGAAGTTGCCGCCGCCGCTTTATACAATTCTTTCGGACATCGTTTGGTGACTAACACTCCGACCGACCCTGTGAATAATTTTAATGCCTATGAAATGGCAGGCGTCACAAATCAAATTTCCGCTTTTTTTAACGCAGGAACGTATTTTGCTTCAAGTGACCTTGCGCTTTCTGCGTTTTACGACGGAAATTTGTTGTTCATGATTGGTCGACTTGGAGAGATAGATTTTTTGGACACTGCTTTTGACTCGTGGGGATTTGTGCCACTGCCAACTGCTTATGTAGACCAAACGCAATCTGCTTTTCTTTGCCCTGACCAAACAATGGTGTTTGTTGTTCCTCGCCTTTTAGTTTCAAACATAAATGCAGTAGGAGCGTTTATTCAGTCTATAAATGTTGCTGCACAATACTATATGGCGATTTATGCGGCTGCGTTTATGCAGGACATTGTACGAGAAGCAGGAGCGTTGCGTATGTTTAACCTTGTGCAACAAAATCCTTTTATCGAACCGGCATTCGTTTTCGGTGGAGCAAACGCTGCCCTTGCCAACAGTAGCTATCGTGCTTTATACAATGCGGTGGCACGGCAGGCGGTTGTGGAAACTCCCGCGTATTAGAGGGTGTCTACACAAGATGAAAACGGCGAGATTTTGGCTATTTTTTCGCCACTCGTCGTTGTTCGTCGGTTAAATATTCCCGATATTCGCCCTCCTCACGCCTAGATTGGCGAAAAAACCTCTCAAAATTCGCTCGTTTTATCTCGTGTAGACACCCTCTAGAGCGTGCCGACACAAAAAAACAAGACCCTGCTTTTTGGCAGGGTTTTCAGCTTGTCAATAAACCTCAAAAACTTTTGTACAAAAGCATTTCATGCTTTGCGCCAAAAAGTCAAGTTTGTGCGGTGTGGGCGCACAGCCCACAGTCTTCAGCGTTGAGTAGTTTTCTTTCAATGGACAACACATCAGGGAAAATCAGCTTTACGCCTTGTCGTTGCAGTGCCAAAACACGCCGCGCTTTTTGTATCAAATTAGTAGCAATATGATTGGGTATCCGTATAGGTTGCTCGTTTTTGTCTAAATATTCGTTTTTTATGTATATAGGCGTTGCAGGACACATATTTTGTATCAAAAAAACCGTTTCTTTGTTCGCCAGCTCTCCAAATACGATTGTATCGCAGTTTTTATATTTTGCCATATTTTTGTTGTATATTTTTTTATATTTTTCGACTTGTGACGAAACAGGGATTAACCAGTGTATTTGTGTATCCTTGTCCTTGAAAGCAAAAAAACAAGGGCGATTGTGAGCTTGTCCGCTTATCGTTTCTTTGTTTTGCATTAAATTCACATCAGGAAAATCATGAAAATAATTATCACGCAAAAAACAAAAACTTCCTACATCCACATTCATATACTATTCTCCTTAAAAATAAGGCTCTGCCTCGAAAAGCAGAGCCTTATCAACATTTGAAACTCGACCTTTTTTTAGTTGCATATCGAGTAGCAACAGATATTTGAAACTCGACCTTTTTTTAGTTGCATATCGAGTAGCAACAGATATAACTTTTGGCAAGCAGTTACGCCTGCACATAGCTATTATATGCAAGTTTTCACTTGGCGATACGCTTTATTGTACCATGTTTGTGACTGTTTGTCAAGAACTAAGCACTGCACAATTGTAAACAATGTGTGAACACTACTCGCTCTTGTCCTCAAAATCAGCGTTGAATGTGTCTCCGCCCGGGGCATCAAATCCGCTTGGGTCGCCATGAGGGCTACCGTCGCAATGCTCTACACAGTCGCCGCCGTCACAGCCAGCGTCCGCGTTACCTGCGGCATACAGCTTTTCGCTCATGGCGTAGAATGCCTTCTCCAGCTCGTCGCTATCCGCTTTGATTGCACTGCTGTCTGTGCCGGTCAGGGTTTCTTTCAGCTTTGTCACAGCGGCAACGGTTTCCGCTTTGTCGGTGTCAGGGAGCTTATCGCCAATTTCCCCAAGGCTTTTATCCGCTTGGAACACAAGGGTTTCCGCGCGATTGCGAATTTCCACTTCTTCCTTTTTCGCCTTGTCTTCGTCGGCGAATTGCTCTGCGTCACGAACAGCCTTTTCAATATCTTCCGCACTCATGTTAGTGTTAGAAGTGATGGTGACGTTTTGCTCTTTTCCTGTGCCTTTGTCCTTGGCGGTAACGTTCACAATGCCGTTCGCGTCAATGTCAAATGTCACTTCGATTTGCGGCACGCCACGAGGAGCGGCTGGGATTCCGTCAAGGATAAAGCGACCCAGGGTGGTGTTGCCAGCCGCCATTTCACGCTCGCCCTGAAGTACGTGGATTTCCACGCTGCTTTGCCCGTCGGCGGCAGTGGAGTATGTCTGGCTCTTCTTCACCGGGATAGTGGTGTTGCGGTCGATAATGCGGTTGAACACCCCGCCCAATGTTTCGATACCAAGGGATAGGGGAGTTACGTCAAGCAGCAACAGGTCTTTCACGTCGCCGCCAAGAACCCCCGCCTGTACCGCCGCACCAATGGCAACGCACTCGTCAGGGTTAATCCCACGGAATGGCTCTTTCCCAAGGAAGTTCTTCACCGCCTCTTGCACCGCAGGAATACGGGTCGAACCGCCAACAAGCAGCACCTTGCTCACCTGCTCCGCAGTTAGGCTTGCGTCTGCCAGAACTCGCTTGGTTGGAGCGATTGTTGCCTCTACAAGGTCGGCAGTCAGTTCGTCAAACTTGGCACGGGTGAGGGTAATCTCGAAGTGTTTCGGGCCGCTTGCGTCTGCTGTGATAAACGGCAGGTTCACCGCCGCTGTGGCAACCCCTGACAGCTCGATTTTCGCTTTTTCCGCCGCTTCACGCAGGCGTTGGTGCGCCATTTTGTCCTTACGCAGGTCAATGCCCGGGTTGTCTTTCAAAAACTCCCCGGCAAGCCAGTCAACAATGCGATTGTCAAAGTCATCGCCGCCCAAGCGGTTGTTCCCCGCGGTGGCAAGCACCTCGAAAACTCCGTCAGAAATCTCCAACAGAGATACGTCAAATGTACCTCCGCCCAGGTCAAAGACAAGAATTTTCTGCTCCGCGCCGTCTTTGTCAATGCCGTAGGCAAGGGCGGCGGCAGTTGGCTCGTTGATAATACGCATAACTTCAAGCCCTGCGATTTTCCCTGCGTCCTTGGTGGCTTGGCGTTGCGCGTCCGAGAAGTAGGCAGGCACGGTGATAACCGCCTGGGTCACGCTTGTGCCGAGATATGCCTCTGCGTCTGCCTTTAGCTTTTGCAAAATCATCGCCGAAATCTCCTGCGGCGTGTGATTTTTGTCGTCGATGGTCACTTTTTTCGATGTGCCCATGTCACGTTTAATAGAATGGATTGTTCGTTCAGGGTTGGTAATCCCTTGGCGTTTCGCCACTTGTCCAATCATACGCTCCCCCTCCTTGGAGAAGGCAACGATAGAGGGGGTGGTTCGTCCGCCCTCAGGGTTTGTGATAACTACAGGCTCGCCACCCTCGTAAACTGCAACGCACGAGTTGGTGGTACCCAAGTCAATTCCGATAATTTTAGCCATGTTTTTTTCCTCTTTTCTTAGCTTGATGTATGTTATGTTTTTGTTTGTGTGGTTTGGTTGTGACTTTGACCTTCTTCCCCTCTGTGGAGGGGTGGCAGGCGGTGTTTTTCCGCCTGACGGGGTGGCTATTTCAGGCGAACACAGTTCGCCCCTACGATAGGACGCGGGGTGTGGTTGTGCCGTTCGTCGGGGCGTCGGGGACGCCGCCCCCTACAGGTGCGGTGCGACCCCACGGCAAAGACGTTGGGTACAGTCTGTATCGTTTGAGCGGGCGGGCACAAAATCCGAAACCCGCCCCTACACAGCATTCACCTATTTTTCGTGAATTTTCGTGCATTTTCGTGGTAAATGCCCGTGACCTTCGTCCTTACGCCCTTATGCCCTTGACCTTAATTGTCCATTGTCCATTGTCAACTGTCCATTGCCCTAATTCGCTGTTTTCACCATAGCATATCTTATGACACGGTTGTCCTTTTTATAACCCTTTTGCAGAACTTCAACAATTTGTCCTGCTCCGTAATTATTGTCCTCTATGTGGGCAACCGCGTGATGGTACTCCGGGTCAAAAGTTTCACATTCTATCTCTTCCACGCCAAGGGCGACGAAAGCGGCGTCGAACTGGGCAAGTGTCATGGAAATCCCTTGGTATAATCCCCCGTCACGCTCTGCTTCGTCAACATGAGCAATGGCACGGAGCAGATTGTCCGCCACCGGCAGTACGGCTTTCAGCACGTCCGCACAAGCCTCGGCGAATTTGCCATCTGATTCCTCCTTGCTACGGCGGCGGAAGTTGTCGTACTCCGACTGTAGGCGGGAGATTTGTTCGGTTTGCTCGGTGTGCTTTTGGTGCAAAGCCTCGTATGCGGCGGCAACTTGTTGCCCTGCCTGCCTGTAGGCGTGCAGTTCCATCTGCAACTCTTCGTAGGTAGGGGCAACCTGTGGTTCTTCTGTGGGAATATCTTCACTCTGTGGTTGCTCGTCCTCTATGATTTCTGCTTCGTTCTGGGTTGCTTCTTCCTGAGGTAATTCAGTAGACTTTACCTCAGAGCCTTTTTTGTTTTCGTCTTTCATGTATCGCGTCACACGCGAGGGGTAATCGCACACAAAAAATATAATGTGCTTCGCCTCTTGCGTCCTTTCATTTGCTATTTTCAAACTTTTTCGGGGGGTTATTAGGATTTAGGGTGCAGGTTGTAACCTTTGTGCGGTGCGGACATTGTTGTCCTGTAGGGGCGGGTTTCCATGCCCGCCCGTAACATTGGGTTGTGCCCATGCCTCCACTTCGAGGGAAGTTTATCCTTGCTCCCTCCGTCAATGCTTCGCATTGCCACCTCCCTCCACGAGGGAGGCAAAGGGCGGGTGCGGTGGTTGTCCTGTCCTTGAC
>WQSD01000018.1 GCA_009788105.1 Oscillospiraceae bacterium
CGACGGCATTGGCGGCTTTGCCGTCAAACAGGTCGCCGAAATGCGTGAGCGAGGACATGATTGACCTGAATCCGTCTTAGAGGGCACCCCCTTGATAGCATTAGTATACCATCTTTTGAGAGAAAAATCAACAACAAAATGTTTTCGCCATTACGCAATTACGCCTTAATTGCCCTTGACCTTAATTGTCAATTCTCCATTGTCAATTGTCAATTGCTCCTACCGTCCTCCTGCCGCACCAAACAACTCCTGCTTATACTCCGGGGCAATCACTTGAAGCAAATAGCGTTCGTTGCCGCAACGATACAGGCACGTGCCACGCTCCGGGTACTTGATAAGCTCGAACTCACTTTGCTCAAGCTGGAGGGTGTCCATGAAGTCTTTCGGGTTGATGTTGCCGGCGTTGAACAAAAACTGATGCACAGGGATAGCGAAGAGGGGCTTGGTGTACTCTCGCACCTCAGCGATGAAAAAATCCTCGATGTTTTGGCTGGCGAGGATAAGCGCAGAGTCTTTCTTACGAACACGTTTCATGCTGTTTCGGATATACTCTATTGCCGTGAGATTGGACAAATACAGATAAAGCTCATCTATCGCCGTTACCGTGTTGCCCTCACCCAACAGGCGGTTGCTCATGTAGGACAAAATGTTGAACAGCATGGTGTCCTTCAGCCGTTTGTTGGTGTCCATCAAGCCTTTTACGCCGAATGTGAGGAAGCGATCGTCTTTAATGTTCGTGTGTCCGTTAAAATATCGGCTCTCCGAACCGATGCACATAGAGTGCAACCCAAGGCAAATTTCTTGCAACATTTCCTCGGTGTACAGGCTTTTTTGACTGTGGTCATAGCCCATGAATTCGCTGTCAAGTAGCTCGTAAAAGTCCGACATAATAGGGTAATCGGTTGGCTTTAGTTGGCTGTAATCTGTGTCATCTGTGATGCCCCAGCGAGCGTACAGTTTGGACAACATAATCTCGATGGTGTCAATCTGTGCATCAGAAAAATCTTTGTACGCACGGAAAAAATCCTTGAGATATGCGATGTGCTGGGAGAGCCGTGTGGCTTTGCGGAACGCAATAGGCACAGGAAGTCCGTCTGTTTTCCCTTGACCTTCGCCCTTAATTGTCAATTCTCCATTGTCAATTGTCAATTGCCAAGACTTTGGCTCTAATGGGTTGATGATAAACTCCCCGCTCATGAAATCAAGATAACAGCCGCCCATATTGCGTGTCAGTTCCTCGTATTCTGCCTCAGCGTCAAGGGTGATGATGCTTTTTCCAACGAGGCGAAGATTGGTCAGAAGTAGCTTCAGCAAAAAGCTCTTGCCTTGCCCGCTGTTGCCGAGAATTAGGCAGTTTGCGTTGGTTTTATCGTCTGCACGGCGGTCGAAATCCACAAGAATATTCGTGCCGTACTTATCACGCCCGATGTACAACCCCCGGGGGTCGGTCTTGCCGCTGTAGTTGAACGGATACATATTTGCCACGCTGGAGGCGGGCAATATGCGTTCAAACTGCGTGCCGAACATATTCGCGCCTACTGGCAGGACAGAAAGAAAGCCCTGCTTTTGTCGCAGGGTCAGCCTATCCACGGTGATTTTGGAGCGAGAAAGCTCCATGTTAATGTCCGACTGCAGTTCTTTCATCTTTTCCATGCTGTCCGCACGAAGCTCCAGGTAGACGGCGGTGTGGAGTAGCGGCTCTTTTTCTCGCCGCATATTTGCGATAAGCTCCACCACATCCTGCAGGTTGCCCTCGGCGTTCACCGTGTCCTGCACATCGCCTCCGCCGCTCATCAGCCTGTTCTTACGGGTGGCGTTTTGTATCACTTTTCGCTGAGTGATGCTGTCCACAAGGCGGTTGTAAACCCGCAATGTGACGCCATTTCTGTCGGCGAGGTGGGATAAAATCGCTTGCTCCTCCGTGCCGGGCGGATACTCCCGAATTGCCCACACGCAGCACCGCTTGTCGCCGCAGATATAGTGGTCCGGCATGAATTTAATGGTGCCGGGCAGTATCATATCGAAGAAAGATTTCACCGCAACGGCTTCTTTTTCTTCTGCCGACAGCTCTTTTCTGCTCTTTTTTAGCTTGCGAAGATGCCTTTCGCCATCATAATCTCCCATCAATTCGCCGCTCATGGATGCTCCGAAATACAATGCCAGCAGGCGTTTGATGTCGCTCTTGCTAAGCCGTTTCACCTCAAAACCATGCTCTGTGATGAGCTTTTGCACCTTATTCACATGGTTGAAGATTTGCTCCTCGCCGGGAGACCCGGTTGGCGAAAATGGGTTTGCGGAAGTTTTAATGTGCATTGCAAAATAAAAATTCCGTGCTGTTGCCATTTCAAGCTGAATGCTGTCGAGGAAGTCATAGTCTTTCTCCAGCACAGCACGAACAGCAGGATTTTGCTCCTGCTCCAGCCGACTCTTAATGTGAAATTTGTTGCCATCAAAGCATTCGCAGGAGTCTAAGCACAATATTTCGATGTCCGGCTGGCTCTGCAGCACGGCTTTCAAATTACGGACTTTGGCTTCGATGTTCGCCGCCGACAGCACGCTGATATTAGTTGGACTGACGTGATAATATATGATTTCTCCGTGAGCCGTTGACAGCCCATATGACGAAAACCCTTTGATGCCAATGAGTTCTTGGGTGGATTTTTGCTTTTTTATTTTCATTTTTTCTCCTTTTTCCCGTGGGGCTGTGCGCCCCACACCCGCACAAGTTTTTTTGAAAAAAACTTGACTAAAAACTTCAAATTGCAAAAAGCTGTGCTTTTTGCGGACTAAAGTTTTGAGAGGTTTGGAGAACTTTTTCAAAAGTTCTCCATTGTTTTGACCTTGGTTTTGACCTTTAATTGTCCATTGTCAATTTTCAATTGTCCATTGAAATTCCTGTTGTGTAGTCACAAAAAACTTAACTCCCCAGCGGATGAAGTCCATCACGGTCGCCTCGTCATAGCGGATGGTCATGAAAGCGAAAATCAAAACCAGGACAAGGGGGAGGTAAAAGGCGGTGTTCGCCCAAACAATCACGGCGATAAGGAGGGAGATTGCCAGTATGCTAAAATCTTTCAGCGACCACAGCCATATATTCGCCGAGGCTTTAAGGTTTTGCGGGTAGATGTAGGTTTTCATGCAGTTGCTCCTTTTAGCTCAAGGTCATGCCCTGAGTGGGTTCTTGGTTCATATTTGGCTTCAAACTGCCAAGATACGAGATATACGCACTTAACATTTCGATGTTTTTGCGGTGCATCACCGCAACTTCGCCAAGCGAACCCTGCGCCCAAATTTTCTCGTTGCCAATAGCTTCCTTTGTCGATTGAATTTCTTCGGCTATCATGCTCTGTCGCAGTTCATCGATGCTTTTGATGCTGTTAAATTCAAGCAGTTCATTCATCCATTCTTCAAAATTATGGTTCATAGGTTCTCCTAAAAGCGAAAAAAGACCCTGTCGCTTGACAGAGCCTTTTCGTTGATATTTAGCTGAAGTTTAAGCCTTGGTCTTGACCTTGACCTTTAATTGTCAATTGTAAATTGTCCATTGTCAATTGAATTATCTCATTGCCCGTCATGATAAAATCACAAGCGGTCGCTATGGTTTCATCGTCCATTTCTATGCCGGTTTCCTCGACACAGCGTTGCAGCATCTCTCTTGTTGGGGCAGGAAAGCCTGTCGCAATGGCGTTTGCACGGCTGTTTTGCTCCAAAAGGTCAAGATATAATGCAATGAGTTTGTCATTTTTTCGTGCAAGATTTGCAGGAATTCCTCGTGCGAACAAGGCGATATTGTTGTCAAAGTTAGGCGCCATGGACAGCACCTCGCCGCTGTTTGGGTCGAGGAGCAAGCCATAGTTGTTGGTGTGGCGGTCCATGTTGAAGCACAGCGCGTCCATGTAGATGATTTGCAGGTATTCCTTTGCAATTTCGGGGGAAAGTTCCCAAAACTTCTCGAAGTTTTCGGCATAATCTTCGCTGTCGCCCATCAATGCCATGGCAGGCTCGAAGTTTTGTGTTGCTCCGTCTGTGAAATCCGGGCTAACCACCGTGTCCCCTTCGGCGAAGTATTCTGCCATCGGGAAACCAAGAGCTTTGCCAAGACGGCATATGAGCAGTTCAGAGAACCGCTCCAACTCGCTCCCACGCTTCACAAGAAACCACCCACCATCCTGCTGTCGCCAGCATTTTTCGTATGAGCCGATGTTGGTTAGCTCCGGGGTTGGGGAATAATTTTTGTTGAAGCTGTCCGGGTCGCCTCGCAGGGCAAGGGATGCAAACTGATTTTCCTTGAATTTTACGTCCTCGTAGCAGAGATTTTCGCCCGCCGACCTGAACCAATAGGTGTCCGTGATTGTGGCGGCATGAACACGGAGAACAGTCGCCAAATCGTCCGTGCTACCAATACGCAACGCCCTTTTCAGCAGGCGTGAATTGGTGCGGTGGGGGTCGATGGCACGGGAACACAGCCAGCCCTCCACGTCCATGGTGCGAAGCAGATACATGGGTAGTCTATCTTCGTCAAAGCTGGTTATAACGCCGTTTTCCACGGTGGCAACAACAATATCGCGGGACAATATTTCGCCGTTTAGGGGCATGGGGGGTCTCCTTTCGTTGATATTTAGCTGAATTTCATGCCTTGGTTTGGGTTTGTTTCGGGTTCTTGTACGCTTTCCTGCTCCGCAAAGAATTCCTCAAGCACATACATTGTTTTTGGCAGAATTTTGTTTGCAGGAAAGAAAGTGGTCAGCACTTCCGCTGCTTTATCCACAGAGCCTATTTTCAGTTTGTTCAGCAAAAATGCTATATCTTCATAATCTTTTTCGCCAAATCGTGCGGACATTAGCTTCATTGACAGCAAATATTCCGCTGAAACTGTTGTGATTTTTAAGCCCTCAAGCTGCATAAAATCTTCCACTTGTGCGGTGTCGGTGACAAAACCTTTAACGCCGTCATTCATCCAATTGGCGGGCAAATCCTTTTCTTCGGCGATTTGTGCAACCAGCCTATTCACAATAGTTTTTGGCTCGTACAACGCATCAACATCCTTGGTCATGTCACGCGCCGAATGCACAAGACACATTGCCGCACCGCCAGTTAAAAGGATTTCGCCTTCCATGCCTTGTTCCTTCAAAAGCTGTCCAAGACGGGCTAAGTTATTCAAAATATTTTCACGAGAAAGCATAATGACCTCCGGTTTTCACACTCGTACCAACACATTTTCGTCCACAAATAAATTCCGATGCTTAAACTCCGCTGGAGATTTGTACATGAACAGCAGTCGCAAATTTCCTTTTGCACCGCACCCGAAGTGCGGCTTGACAGAGTAAAATCGTTTGTCAAACACCCAGCGTGGCACATCAAGTTTATATTCGTTCGCCAGTTTGTGTGCGGTGGCGGCGGCAAAAGCGAGGATTTCTTGTGGGCATTGTAGGCCGGTTTCGCAGGGAATTTCTTTAATCATGGCTTGGCGTTCGGAGTTTTCTGCTCGATAAAATGCATCGAGAAAATCGCCCAGTAGCAAGTAAAAATCCTTGCCAAGGGCTGTGTTTTGTAGCACTTTTCTCATTGTTTCCATGCGCAGTCACACTCCTATGCCCTTATTATACCACACATTTCCGAATAAATCAACTAACCGCAGGATTTTTCTTTCGCCGCTGCTAACCCAATTCCACGCATGATATAGTTCATGCAAGGAATTGCCACGCTGTTGCCGAGAGCCTTGTATCGCTTGCTGTCCGAGGCGGTTGGAATATCCGTCCAGCCGTCCGCAAAGCCTTGTAGCCGTTCGCATTCGAGAGGCGTTAGGCGGCGGATTAGGTTGCGGGGTTCGGCTTGGTGATTGCCGTTTTCGCAAACAAGGTCTGTTGCGTCTTTGTATTGCCTGGCACATTGTGTACCAGCGACTTGGTTTTCGCTGAAATCGCTGTATCCACGCCGATTATATACTGCATGGCGGTCTATGGTGTTCAGGGTGTAGCAGACCCCCTCTTGATAGCCGAAACCATTGCCACCATTCTTTTCTTCTCTGCCGATAACATTGCCCGCAATGCAATAGCTCTCATCCTGTTCCTGCTTCACAAGGGGTACTCTGTTGCCCCCTGTGCCAAAGGCGGCAAGTATGGTCGGCGACACCTCAAGCGGACCGGTAAAACGTGCATCTTGCGGATGATTTTCAAACAGCACAGGCTGATTGTTGCCAGATGTCCCGGCCGCCGCCGTAATAGCCGGGCAAACTCCAACGCCTATGTCCGCTCCACCCTGCTGTGAAGCCAAAACTAACGGCTGTTCCTGCTCTTGACTTTGACCTCGTCCTTGACCTTGACTTTGCCCTTGACCTTCAATTGTCAATTCTCCATTGTCCATTGTCAATTGAAAGCCTCCATTGTCAATTGTCAATTCAGCCTGCACTTCCAACGCCCTACGCAACTGCTCTGGCAACGCCTTTCCCCTCGCTTTAGACCGCCGAAGTATCCCCAAGCAAGCTGTCTTGCTCAAATAATATTTGGGGAGCGGAGTTTCCTCCAAAATCTGCGATAAGGAAGATTCGACAGCGGCGCTGGGGGACACCCCAGTATCTAGCGTCCAATACTCGCCAAGCCACGGAGAATTGCTCTCCCAAAATGCACCCAGCAGACCGCCACCGCCCGTCCTCAGGTCGAGGCACAGATAGGGTGCTGTCCGCAATTCGGACGGTTTCTTCAAGTACCGCGCGGAAGTCCTCGCCTCCGGCTGAACTGAACGCGCCCTGGACGTTCTCCCAGACCATAATTCGTGGTCGGATAGCGAGATTTGTTCTGCCTTGTAATTCATCTGCTTTTCTCATTTCTCGGATGATTCGTATCTGCTCCATGAACAGCCCGGAGCGTTCCCCCATCAGTCCTGCACGACTGCCGGCGATGGACAAATCTTGGCAAGGACTGCCCCCGGTGATTATGTCCACAGGAGGCAGGGTCGCTCCGTCCAGCCGTGTAATATCCCCAACATGGAGCATATCGGGGAAGCGAATTTTCGTCACCGCAATGGGAAAGGCTTCGATTTCACTTGCCCAAACCGGGGTGATTCCATTGTTAATTGCCGCAAGAGGAAAGCCCCCAATGCCATCAAAAAGGCTGCCTAATGTCATCATGATGCCGCCTTTGCTACATTGCGGGTCAGCATCATGGCAGAATTGGCGATGCCCACAGCACCCATCATGTTCACTTTACAGCTGGTGTCAAGCCCAAATTGCCCCGCAATTCTCGGCACTTCAGCCGCCGCAAGCATGATTCCAATGCCCAAAATCATGTTACCCACATGAAGAATGTGTCCGTCTGCGAAAGTGAGCAAGCCCAAAAAGAGCAGGGTCATCTGCATGAAACTGGTGAGGCAAAGTGCGATAATCTGTTTGCACCATGCGGTAAATCCATCATTGAAGCCGCGCGGGATACTGAACATACACAGCGTTCCCACCGCAATTTGTATGACGAGAATGCCGCCTCGCTTTAGGTTGTCGAAGAACACACGGAAGACGCAGTACGCCAGCACGATTAGTGACACCAACATGAAAATGCTCACGACTGAACTCAAATGCGGATTAAATCTTATCACCACCGTTGGCAAAATCGTGCCGAGGTTCAGCTGTTCTCCTGCGAAAACTCTCGTTAAATCTCCTGCTAGCGAGTGTTGGAGAGTGATTGCAAAGCGGAACAGTTCAATCGGGAGTACGGTGAACAAATTCACGGCGAAAAATCCTTTGAGTACATTGATGAACGTGCCTTTGATGTTGGCACGTCCGGTCTGAGCTTCAATTGCCACATCGAAAATCGCCACAACCACGCCAATCAAAAACAACGCCCAGCCACAGAGATAAAAGAAGTGCAGAATCGCTTCAACCCACGGTAGCTCGAAGATTTCTGCACCGAAACCGCCTATCCAGTAGAACACGTATGCGATGGCATCAAAGATTGCGGTGTACACCCAGCGGAGCATCACATCCCAAATCACGTCTGTGACAAAGCTACCAATACCGCCGAAAATACCGCCGAAAAAGTTCCCAATACCACCGATTATATCGCCTAACCAATCAAACACGCACCATCACCTCCTCTCTTTTTCGCTTGCTTCATATAATTGTCCAAATATAGAGCGGAGCGGTGATAGTGAACACAAGACAGAAGAAAAGTATTGCCGGGGCAACGAATTCAAATTGTCCTTGCTTGCGGTAATCGAAGTATGCTGTGCCTAATTTTACAAAAAACAGTACCGCTAAAATCAGCGTAAGCACAGGGAAAACTACGTTGTCCACCACAGCTTCAATCTGCGTTCGAGCGGCTGTCCATGTGCTTTCCACCGCATCTGACACATTCGTAGATGCGGCGACACCAATGAAACCAAAAACCGCCATTATCACAATGACAACAGCGGTTATTTTTATTGCTTTTTTCATGCTCTAATCCTCTCTAAACTTATTTTTTAGAATGATAGCGGCGATTATTCCGCCGACTACGAAACAGACTAATCCGATGATGAAACCTGTCATTTTACAGTCCCCCTTTCTTTCTGCGAAGTATGAACATTGCGATAACTATCGGGATTATACCAACGATTGTAAGACCCATCATCACCAGACCACCCTCCCCGGTTTGCGGAGTTTTCGGCTCTTCTGGAATTTCCGGCACATATGGCTCATTCTCGAATGAGATTTCAACCACCGCACCATGCTCCGAAATTACAACGATAACCACCTCGTCAGACAGTACCCAGCCATACGGAGCGTACAGTTCTCGCAGTTCAAACTCGCCGAATGGGATGTTCTCGAAGATGGCTACGCCGTCCTCGTTTGTGGTTGCTGTGGCGAATTTGATGTCGCCTTGGAACAGACCGAACGTCGCTCCGGGTAGGCGGTAAGTTGTGCTGGAGCAAGTCTTTAGGACGTGGATTTCGCCACGAATGCGGGTATTGTGAATGCTCATTTTGGCGAGAGTATCAGCGGAGATTTCGATGGTTTGGCTTTCGAACAACACGAATCCCACGTTGGTATCGTTGGACAATTCTGTCACAGTCCAAACGCCAACAAGCAACCCCTCAAGCAAAATCTCGCCGTTTTTGTTCGTTTCGGCGTAAATTATCACTTCGCCGCCGACTGTCTGTCCCAAAAAGCGAAATGGCACTCTTGCTACAGGAAAATCTCTACCCTCGAATGTCTTTATAACTCGCAAACTACCACGCATGAGGTAATTGCGAATTGGTTCTCCGTTGTTTACTTGGATTTCAACAACAGCAATGTCTGGGTTTTCGTAGGCGAATACAACATCAAATTCTCGGTCGCAGATGACCCAACCGTTTGCTGTGGCAAGCTCTCGGATAAAGAAATAGCCATGTGGCAGGTCGCTTTCGACTGCTCCAACGCCATTTTCATCAACTCCGAAAACTTCAATCAAATCGCCCAATTCAATGATTAGTTCACCGTCCACGCAGTAGATGTTTTCACGTGCGAACAAGCCGAATTGGACGTATTGGAACGGCAAATTGCCATGCCAGTTATCGGGACGTTCAAGGTCTTTTTGCAGGCTGATGTTCGCTCGCTGGCGAATGTTTTCAATTTCCCTGTGTTCAGTCACGACAGCTACATATTGTCCCGCATAATCAAGTCTGATGGGGACGGGTGTGCGGTCTATGACAAAGCCATGCGGGGCTTGCACTTCCACGAGGTAGAAATACTCGCCGCCTACATTTAGGGGCAAATATCTTGACACCGCAAAGCCGTTTTCGTCTGTGGTGATGGTGTCAAGAACATTGCCGTGATGGTCCTGGATTTCAAACACGGCATTTGGAAGCCCACGCATTTCAAAAATTGGTCTGAATGCGTTGCCGAAAGGGGTGGAGAAAAGTTCTGCACCAGTTAGCATATATCCGCGTTTTAGGATGGAGATTCTGCCCACTACTGGCTGTTGTGGCACATAAACTGTAGGTGCATACACGATTGCCGTCGTTCCCATGTCGCCCGATAAAGTGACTGTGAACACTTCGGGATTGCGAATAAAGCCGTAGTTTGCGGTGCGTTCGGTGATGGTGTAAGCGCCCAGCGGCAAAATACCTGATAGTCCGCTCCCATGAATGTCCGTGATGACAGTATCAACGATATTGCCTGTATAATCACGAATATCGAACACCGCTCCGCCGAGGTGATGGACAGTTAGTGCAGGATTTGTGGTAAATTTTTGGATTGGGATTCGCCCCATTTGCGGCTGGTTGGTGAAATACACGCCGAAGTACAGCACGGGAGCTTGATATGCCGATGATAGCAACATTCTTTGCGGTGTGCTGTCCAGCACAAAGCCTGTCGGAGCTTGCACTTCCACCACGTAAATCACCGCTCCGAACGGCAGAAATCCGCTGATGGCTCTGCCATCCTCGCCCGTGGTGGCGGTGTACAGCACCTCCCCGACCGGTGAGCCGTATCGGAACTCGTAGACTGCACCAGGTAGGCGTGTGCCTGTGTTGGAGCATGATTTTATTGCGACAATTCTCGCTTGCTGGCGGATGTTATGGAAGCTGGCGATGGGAGAATGTTCTCCTGTGTAACCAGCTTCCACAAAAATTCTAACTGGTGGTGGGGCAACAAAACCTATTGGTACGACTTCGGAAACTATATAATATCCACGAACAAGATTAGGCACATATGCCCAGCCACTTTCGTCTGAGTAAAATGTTCCGATGAAAATATTGTCTGATTCACGAGTTACATTGAACCGAAAGCCCTGTACCGTGTGCCAGTTAGACACCGTTTTCTGAATGCGAAGCGAGCCAAAAGATTCAAAAGGCCAATCTAAATCTAACCATGTGTACGAAAAAGACTCTATGCCGCCTACGGTTTGGCTGTTTGTGGCATTTTGATTTATTAGAATAACGCCGTTAAAATTAGATAAAGACCCATACAAATTTGGGCTTTCCCATACAGTTTGAGGAGGTCTTGTGTTAGCAACAAAGCGGATGCTATCACCGTTTTGTAATATTATGCTACCGCTGTGGTTGGTGATGTTGCCACCGCGAATAAGTTCCAATGTTACACCTACCTGGATTGGCAGATATATTGTCGCTCCTGCGGGGGCGGACAGGGTTGTCCATGGGGTTTCAAGTCTGCCGTTTGCGGGGACTGCCGTTAGGGTTTGTTGTGTGAAGTTCACAGCCCCTACCGGGACGGGCGGCATGGCGGCAAGCTCTGTAGCAAGCCGACTTATCGCCGCTCTTCCTGCGGAATTTATATTCGGGAAGTATCGTTCGGGAAAAGTTCGTCCTGCGTGCAAATATGCGGACACAAGTGCCGCCGCGCCAGCGGTTTTTCCTCTTACAGTAGGGTTCGCATCTTGAACAGGTGGCCATGGTACGTTGCCATTCGGCTCTAAAAGTGCGAGCCGTTCTGCTGTCCAAAACACATTTCCACCCGGGCCATACAAATAAAAAATGGCACGAGTTATTGGGTGGTTAGCTCCCAAAACTGTGCCTTGATATATTCCGGCAGGAGGTGCAAATAGCGGCGGTTGTAGGCAAAACATTGTCATCATGCCGCCATTATGAGGAAAGCGAAAGCCCTGCACCCCATTTGAGCCGGAGGAAATCCATGTGTCGGGTATTCGTGTCATGATGATACTGCCGTATGCCGTACTGGGAAAATTTATTGTTACAGTTGACAATGGTGCTATTTCGGCGTGCTGTGGGGAAGTGGGGATTTCGGAAACTGGGACGTGAGAACCAGCGATTGGAAGTGCTAAAAAAGCGAAAATGAGAATAGATAACAGGACTGTTTTTGTCCATTTGCGAATATGATTTTGTTTTTGTAATTGCATTGAATTGCTCCTTGGATTGGTTTTTTTGATTTTAGTAATAACAAAAGGCAACCCAATGGATTGCCTTGTTTTGGTGCGTTATTTAACAACAGGTTGTAGATAATTTCATAACAACAGTTCCGTTAGGGCAAATCCCAACTCCTGCTGTTGTAAAGTTATGGCTTATTATAATACCTTGGTGACCGTGCGAATTCATCCAGGAGTTCACGGGTCTTGAGGGGTCTGGGTTTCTTGTTGGCATTCCTCCCATCACCTCTCCAGCCCCTCTTCCTGCACGTTCAGCAGGAGAGCGTCCGTCTGAACCAATGTGTGCAAGTCCATTTGTGTGGGCATCTATCGCATGGTCTAAACTAACTCTCGCAAGGTGATTACACCACACAAGCGGTGCTATGCCAAGGTTCGCTCGCTCCACATTCACCGCATCCATAATCGCCCTAGCCCATGTATCGTTTAGTGGGTTGCTGGTTGGGTTTGTGTTGGTTGGTGGCGGTGGTGGCGGCGGTGGTGCAGGCACATACACAGGTGGGGTTGGTACATATGTGGGCG
>WQSD01000019.1 GCA_009788105.1 Oscillospiraceae bacterium
CTCCACGAGAGTGGGAAAGGTCGTTTGCAACCCCGTTTTGGGCGAATTCCCCTTTGATTCTGTGGGCAGGACCGCCCGTTCCCGTACCGTCGGGGCAACCGCCCTGAATCATGAAAGTGGGGCTAACGCGGTGAAAGCCCAGCCCGTTGTAAAACCCGCTTTTGATAAGGTGGACGAAGTTTTGCACTGTGATTGGTGCAGTAGTTGGGTAAAGCTCGGCGGTGATAACACCTCCGTCGGACATTGTGATTGTTACTGTTGGGTTTGTCATTGTTGTGTCTCCTTTTGTTGTGGTTAGTTTTGTCTTATGAAAACATTCCAAAAAGCAATTTCCGGATTGTCCCCTGTAAATACTCGAAATGTACGACCTTGACCAGTAAACACCAAGTGTCTTCGATATGAAAAGTCAATAGAATTTCGTATTGTTTGTCCTCCTGGACGAATTTGAATATTTTCGTAGAAATATCTGGCTATATCATCACCATCGCCCGTTTCATACATAAAACGCAAATTAAAAGAATTATCACTTTGAACAGTGTATATCAAGTGAACCGTTTCGTTATCAAGATATATTTTATCGAACCTTATTGAAAAATTGTGCCCATCTCGTGAACCATAACGAAACTCAGGATTCGCCATCGTCATACCAATCACAGGATTTTCGCTCGGGTTATTTTCAACATAATCGCAAATTCTGTTTACAGAAAACCTAAAAGCATTTAGTTGTCCCTGCCGAAAAACAAGACTGAATGTTCGGCGGTATGTGTGTGTTACACCATTTTCACATACTGTTTCTATGGTTTCGCGAAATGAAATTCGATTATCGCCAAAACTGCTTGGACTTTCAAAACCCGGTGGCTTGTATACAATAAAAACCGTCTTCGTTTCATCTTCGTTTGCTAAAGTAACAGCTCGAGGAGCAATTATTCCAGAGCCATAATAATTTTCATTGCGTCGTTCAAAATATTCCACAAAGCCAAATGCCGTCATAACTTTCTGTGAAGTATCTCCAATATTCACGCCTGCGGGAAGTGCTACTTTTGCATCATGCAGTTCTTCGTTACTCGGGCTTGCACTCACCTCCACACTAAACACCCCCAGACTGCAACAGCCGTTGTCATGGACAGAGTACGAAGCATTTCGATAACCAAAGTGGGTATCAAACCTTGTTGTCCGTATGTAATACAGCCCCGTTTCATAGATAGTGTTCCCACATTCAAGGGTGATGGTGCGAATGGCGGTGTAAAAGTCGTCGCGGGTCATGTCATGGGTGAACCCCATTTGGTCAAGGGCGGTAGCGAATGCCTCGAATGGACAGTCGACTACAATCGAGTATTGGTCAAAACCGCCGCTTCCCTCGGGTGAGGTGTATTCGATACTGCACAGGTGGCAGTCGCAATCGAAAGGCTTGGCACGACCACACCCAACCATGGCAACAGCAAGGGCAAGGAGGAGAAATGCGATGAGTAGTTTTTTCATGGGGTGTCTCCTTTTGTTGTGGTTTAACCTATCACCGCTGCAAGCAGTCCTCGTTTTCCGCCGCTGCCACGGTGGGAGAAGAATTTATCCTGATTACAGCAGGTGCATTCTCCTGCAAGGTCAATGTTGGTGGAGAGAACACCTGTCTCCTCCAGCAGGGCAACGCAGGTGGCGGGCAGGTCGGCGTGGCTGTTCGTGATAAACCGCTGTGCATAGCCGCTTCCGAGGGCGTTGGTGTAGGCCGAGATGAAGTCCTCCCCAACCTCGAAGCAACATGGAGCAATGCACGGGCCGATGGCGACACAAATGTCCGCAACATCTGCACCAAGCTCCTCCATGGCGGAAACCCCTGCGGCAAGAATGCCGCCCACCGCCCCACGCCAGCCGGCGTGAAATGCGCTGATAACTCCGGTTTTCGGGTCATGGGCAAGAACGGGAACGCAGTCCGCCGTGCGAACGGACAGGGTCACGCCGGTCAAAGCCGTGACAAAGCCGTCGCATTCGGGAGGTGAAGCGTTGTCGTAAGCGGCAAGGAACTCCTCGTCCACCGTCGCCACCCTTGCCGAGTGGATTTGGCTGGCACGGATGATACCCTCGCTCACACCTGCCGCGGTGGCAAGGCGGCGATAGTTTTCCGCCACGTTCGCAGGGTTATCTCCACAGTTGAAGCCGAGGTTTAGGCTGGCAAGGTGGGGCTGGGTGCTGACACCTCCGTGCCTTGTGGAAAAGCCGTGGGGTGCGGCGATTATATGAGATTTTAGGAGGGTAACTCCATTTTGTGTGAGTGTTTGCATGGATGTGGGAGCTTTCCCCTTTCAGGCTAAGATGCTTTGTGCCAATCATGCTCCGCTCACGCATTACGGACGGATGAACCGCAGGCAACAGTATCAAGCTGTCTAAGATGCTTCGTGCCAATCATTGCCCGCTCACGCATTACGGCGACCTGTTTGACGGCAAAGCCGCCAATGCCGTCGCCTTCAGCGCTCACAAGGGCGCTTCGGGGCTGTTATTTCGGTGGCTAAATATATATTTGCACTTACGGCCGGATGAACCGCAGGCAACGGTATCAAGCTGGCTAAGATTTTTCGTGCCAATCATGCTTCAAGACTGTTATTTTCTCGCCTTACGGGGAAATGAATTCCCCTTCATGGCGAGAAAATAACAGCTTTCAGCACACTAAATTACAAAAATATCGCCATCAAAATCGGCATAGTTATCGCAGACAACAGGGTTGACACCAGCAAGCCCTTTGCCACAATCTCTTTGTGCTTGTTGTAATTAAATGTGAAAATAGCAACCGAAATCGCCATAGGCGAGGCGTTTGCAATGAAAATTACAGTAAGTAATGTTTCATAATCATACAAAGCGGCTATTCCGTTGAACATTGGCAAAAGCACAAAGAACACAATTACCGGGACAACAACTAACTTTACCGCTGTAATAGCATAATTTCGCCAGCCACGAACAAGTTCGCCAATCTTCATACCGCCAATAGTCGAGCCGAGTAGGAGCATTGACAGAGGTGCTGTCACCGCACCAAGCATCCGCACAGGGGCAAAGGCGGTGAGCAGAACAGTTTCCATTGCTGTTGGCTCAAATACATTGCCATACAGATAACAACCGCTGTGGGTACAAGTTTCAAACCCAACCCCAGGCAATTGAAAGTTTATCACGAAGAAGAACAGGGCAAGCATACCCCCAATCATCACGGGAGAAAGTATCATTTTTAGGTTGATTTTCGCCTCTTTGCCGCCGATGAGTTTCATGCCTACCGAAAAGATAAGCAGGTTGAAGATAATGTTGTACAAAATGCCGTAAAGCATTGCCTCGGCAGGTAAAACGTCAACAGCTATCAGGGACACAATCAGGGGTATGGACATGAAATTCACGTTGCCGTACATCCCTAAGTTTATGTATGCGCCTACCTCTTCACGCGGAGCGCGAATGGCTCTTGCCGCCACCCATGACACCGCCGCGCCTACGGCGAAAGAGAGAAGAATTATCCCCAAAAACAGCGGCACTTGCACCGGGTCAACGTCAAGTCTGCGAGAAACAATCGAATAAACAAGGGTGGCAGGAACGGTGACACGAAGCAGAATTTTGCTCATTGTCACATTCGAGCCGTCATCAATGATTTTCAGACGGCGGATAAGAAAACCCACCCCCATCATGATGACCAGAATAAACATTTGTTGGAAAATTACTGTTGAGTCCATTATTCTTTTACGCCTTTCTCAAATCGGTTTTTTAGTTTCTTATAATAGTTTTCGACGCTTTTATTTCCGTCGTTATCGGGGAACAAACAATAGGGCAAACTGTCGGTGTTTTTATGCTTAATCACACAGTCACAGCACTTTTTGTGATTAGGACAAGTCGTCTTGGGACAAGGGCACTCTTTTGCACAGGGCATTATGTTCCACTCTCTTTCGTTTGTTTTGAAAATACTAACCGATATACTACATACGCAAGCACCGCGCCCGCGATTTGCATGGCGATAAACAGAAGTGCATCAATTGGGCGTATGCCAACGGCGGTTGGGGAAAGCATTCGTGCGATTGTCACTTGGGGATTGGCGAACATAGTCGAGGAGGTCGCCATAATCTGCCCGCCTACCAAAAAGCCTATCATTAAGGGGATGTGCATTGATTTGTTTATGTTTAACACAAGAATAGCCAGCAATAGAATAAATGTGCCGACAGCTTCCCCTAAAATAGCATAACCACGCATATTTTCGGACACAGCGACCACCGCCCCCACTTCGCTATGAAACATAAGATGAACCAACCCAATACCCACAATTCCGCCGATAATTTGTACTAAAACAAATAACGCCGCCACACGCCCCTTAATCTTTATATCAATCAGCATTATCAAAGTTACAACCGGGTTAAAATGTGCTCCGGAAATTGGAGCAAACATTTCAATCAGCACACACAAAACAAAGGCAACAGCAATAGCATTTGCAAGAAGTGCTACCCCTTTTGACGATTCTAATACATATGTAAAAAAAATCATCGGAGCGACCGCCGCCATGATTAGTATTGCCGAGCCGAGAAATTCGGCGGCGAGTTGTTGTCTTAATGGACGCGACATGGAAACTCCTTGTAAGGTGGGCGTATGTGTGAAATATCGGATTTTGTTTTCAGTTTGTGTCCTGCTCGTCACACCTACCCCGTCTTGCGGAAAACCGCCGCAATCCACCCCTTCCGCCAGCGGAAGGGGATTTACAGAAACATTTTGTCTGTTTTTCGTGCATTTTCGTGTCATTTCGTGGTTAAATGCCCTTACGCCCTTGACGCCTACACAGGGTTTTGGTTGCACCGTTCGAGCGGGTCGCCGAGGGCGTCGACCCCTACAAAAACACCCGTCTTGCGGAAAACCACCGCAATCCACCCTCTTTAATTAAAGAGGGCTAAGGTCAAGGTCAAAGTCAAAGGCAAAAGAAGTGATTCATGCCGCACCCAAGCCCTCTTTTTGAAAGAGGGTGGCAGGAGCGTAGCGAGTGACGGGTGTTTTGCCCTTGCCCATGCCCGCCCGTAACATTGGGTGCGTATCGTTCGTTTCACACCTACCCCGTCTTGCGACAAGGGCAGTCGCAATCCACCCCTTCCCAAGGAAGGGGATTTACAGAAACATTTTGTCTTTTTTTCGTGTATTTTCGTGTCAGCCTGCCCCGCACTTGATGCGGGGTGGTTAAAATACCCTTGCGCCCTTGACCTTAGCCCTCTTTTTGAAAGAGGGTGGATTGCGACTGCCCTTGTCGCAAGACGGGTGTTTTGCCTATGCTGTTTCAGCGGGCAACCGCAAGGGTCGCCCCTACATGGGTGTTTCGGTGCGGGTTTTGCCCTTGACCTTAATTGTCAATTGTCAATTGTCAACTCTCCCTAAAACAGCCCGGTTATCCGCCCATCTGCGTCAACATCAATGCCCTCGGCAGACGGCACTTTCGGCAGTCCGGGCATGGTCATAATGTCCCCGGTTAGGGCGACGATGAACCCTGCCCCGGCGCACAGCTTCAGCCCTCGCACAGTGACGGCAAAGCCCTCAGGCGCGCCCAGTAAAGCGGCGTTATCCGAGAAACTATATTGGGTTTTCGCCATGCAAATTGGCAAGTCGCCGTAGCCCATTTGCTCAATAGCGGCAAGCTGTTTTTTCGCCTCGGGAGCAAGGGTTACACCTGTGCCACGATAAATCTTGGTCACAATTGCGTTCAATTTTTCGGTGACAGTCGTGCCATCTTCGTAGCAATATGCGAAATCGTCAGGTTTGCTTGCCTCTGCAAGGCGAACCACTTCTTCTGCAAGAGCCACGCCGCCCTCGCCGCCTTTCGCCCACACTTGTGACAGGCAAACATTCACCCCAAGCTGGCGGCAACGCTGTTCCACCAACGCAAGCTCCGCCGCTGTGTCGGTAGGGAATGCGTTGATAGCAACCACCGCAGACAAGCCAAAGACTTTCCCCACATTCTCCACGTGACGCAATAGATTGGGTAGTCCAGCCTCGAGAGCCTGCAGATTTTCGGTGTTCAGCTCGTCTTTTTTGCAGCCCCCGTGGTGTTTGAGAGCACGGACAGTAGCAACAATCACCACCGCGTCCGGCACAAGCCCGGTCATGCGGCACTTAATATCAATGAATTTCTCCGCCCCAAGGTCAGCGCCAAACCCGCTTTCGGTGATGGCGTATTCCCCATAAGCAAGGGCAAGTTTGGTTGCCATTACGCTGTTACAGCCGTGGGCAATGTTGGCGAAAGGACCGCCGTGGATAAAGGCAGGAGTGCCCTCCAGGGTTTGCACAAGGTTAGGCTTGATGGCATCTTTCAGCAGTGCCGCCATAGCTCCATGAGCCTTTAGGTCGGCGGCGGTGATTGGCTGTTCCTCACGAGTGTAGCCCACTACAATCCGCCCCAACCGCTCCCGCAGGTCGGTTATGCTGTCCGCAAGGCACAGGCACGCCATGACCTCGCTTGCCACAGTAATATCAAAGCCGTCCTCACGGGGCATTCCGTTCACACGACTGCCCAAACCGCAGGTAATCTGCCGCAGTTGGCGGTCGTTCATGTCCACCACCCGCTTCCATGTGATACGGCGAACATCTATCCCAAGGGTGTTCCCCTGGAAAATATGGTTGTCTATCATCGCGGCAAGCAGGTTATTCGCCGCAGAAATGGCGTGCATATCCCCGGTGAAGTGGAGGTTGATGTCCTCCATGGGGATAACCTGGGCATATCCGCCCCCTGCCGCGCCCCCTTTCATGCCAAAGACAGGGCCAAGGCTTGGCTCACGCAGAGCAACCACCGACCGCTTGCCGATTTTGCGCAGGGCGTCCGCAAGACCAACGGTGGTGGTGGTTTTCCCCTCTCCCGCAGGGGTGGGGTTAATGGCGGTGACAAGAATCAGCTTGCCCTGTGGGCGGTGGGCCCAATTACCCAGAGCGGCACAGTCAATCTTTGCCTTGGTGTGACCGTATGGCAGAACACTTTCGGCTGGTACGCCGAGAGATTCGGCGATTTTGGTTATCGGTAGTGCTGTCGCCTCTTGGGCGATTTGAATGTCAGTTTTCATTGTTACTTCCTCTTGTTTTTTCCTTAGATTAAAAATTACTTATTATTTTTTCCTTAGACTAAAAATTACTTAATATCCCTTCTATCATTTCAATGATTTCCGGTGGGAGTGATGGCGTTTTTTCATGAACTTCAAGGGCTTTTCGCAAGTCGGCAACACCCTCTTCAAAGCGGTCTTGACTGCCGTAAATATTCCCTCGATTAAAGTACGCTAAAGCAAATTCGGGAGCGAGTTCTATCGCTTTGTTAAAATCGGCAAGAGCTTCGTCCGTTTTCCCCGTATTTGCGTTAATGCTTCCTCTTTCGCAGTAAGCCAATGCAATGGTGCTATCAAGTTGTATAGCTTGGTTAAGGTCAGCAAAGGCTTCTTCTAAATTAGCAAGTGCATGATGCACCACGCCTCTATAACAATAAACCAATCCCTGTTCATGCCCAATGTCAATTGCTTTGTTGTAATCCTGCAGAGCCTCTTCATGGCGACCGGTGTTAAGGAAAGTATTGCCACGATTAAAATATGCCTGTGCTAATTCGGGGTCAAGCTCTATTGCTTTGTCGCAATCCTCAAGTGACGCATCAAAATTCCTAAGAGCATTGTTTGCAAGCCCCCTGTTGTTATACGCAAGTGCGATGTTTGGGTCAAGTTCTATTGCTTTATCGCTATCCGCAATTGACTCATCAAAGTGACCTATGCCAAGATACACTGCTCCGCGATTAAGATACCCCTCTGCAAGGTCATCGGCAAGGTCAATCACTTTATTAAAATCAGCAAGAGCCTGTGGGAAAAATCCCAAGGACATATAAATAGCACCACGGGCAATATATGCGGGTGTAAATTTATCATTTAGTGAAATAGCCTTGTTGTAGTTCGCAACTGATTCTTCATAGCGTGACGGGTCGCTCGCCATTATATAATCTCCGTAACCACAATAAGCCAAAGCGCATTCCGGGTCAAGCCCAAGTGCTTTCGTTATGTCTTCCTTGGCATCTTCATGGCGACCAAACAGTATATGTAAGCGACCACGTGTGGCATAGTTATCTGAATCCTCCGGGTCAATTTGAATAGCTTTGTTTAGGTCCGCAAAAGCCTCTTCGTAACGGAGCACTGCACTATATACTTCACCCCTTAAACCATAGTAAATTGCATCGTCAGGGTCAAGCTCTATTGCTTTATTATACTCATCAATAGCTTTGTCGTACTGCTTTTGCTCACAGTAAATAGACCCTCGTCCACAGTAGGCGGGGGCATAGTTTGGGTTCTCTGCTATTGCTTTATCACAATCAGCAAAAGCCCGGTCAAACTGTTTCAACCACGCAAGTGCATATATTCGCCTGCGAAAGCATTTAGGGTGATTTGGCTCAAGCGCCAGCCCCTTGTCGCAGTCAGCAATAGCAAGGTCGTATTCCGCAACCTTGTTGTACTCGAACGCCCGCTCGGCATAAAGCTCCGCCGTTGGGTTGTCATCAATTTGCTTTGTCAGTTTCTCGATTTTCTTGTTCATATGCATCTCCCTAATGTTTCATCATCACACAGTATCCACTGGTGTACTTTCGATATACAGGCAATCGGGGCAATAGTCTATATCCCCATCACACCATGACGGCGAACCATACTCAACCGTTACTTGTTCAAATATTGCCTTATCCTTTATCGGAGCAAAGGCAGGATATTGCAAAAGCTCGTTACAATCGAATATACGCCGTTCTCCGTTAGTGAAAGTTATGTCGAGCCTGTAACCCTCCAACGGTGCAATACTCGCCGCTCTTGGGGCTAATTTGCCACGAGAGATAATTTCATCATTAACTTTATTCATGAAAACCTCCTATTTCAAAGGGTCTATGCGGAAAGTGGTTTCACCATTAACCGCAAGTGACCAGTTCGCCTTTAATTCCTCTTCGCGCAATAACGCCCAAGCCTTGACATAGGCAGAGGCGCACGTTTCTTTTATGTCTTTGCTTCTGTGCATAACAAGGGCGACTTTCGCCGCCCCCTTATACGCCTATCCTTAATGGTTATCGTAGCTACGCTCGATTCTGTTTTGTTCTGCAACTGCTTCTGCACGCTTATTCGCAACAACTTTGCCAAGATAAACAGCACAAACCACAAGAACAACAAAGATAACCAGCACTAACCAGTAACCCGACAAAAATTCACCGATAGTGTAATGTCCCACTATCACTCGCATTATAAACAGAAACAAAGATATAAGCCCGGTAATTGACGAGCCAACCTGTATTGCTTTTGTAAACAACTGCAACATTCCAAGCGATTTCATGTCTTTCTCCTTTACTTATCGTTTAGGCAAGCAATGCCGGGTAGCACCAAGCCCTCAAGGAACTCAAGACTTGCGCCGCCACCTGTTGAGATGTGTGTGATTTGGTCGTCATAGCCCAACTGCTCACACGCCGCCGCAGAGTCCCCGCCACCGACAATAGAAATAGCGTCGCTTTCCGCAAGCGCTTTTGCAACAGCCAACGTGCCTTTGTTAAGCACAGGGTTCTCGAACACCCCCATAGGGCCATTCCACACAACGGTTTTAGCGTTTTTCACCTCTGTGGCGAAAAGCTCCGCAGATTTCGGACCAATGTCCAGACCGTCTTTGCCATCCGGGATGTCGCGTCCGTCAATCAAGGTCACAGGAATGTCTGCATCAATGGGGTTTGGGAAAGCGTCCGCAACCATACGGTCAACAGGAAGCAGGATTTTCACCCCCTTAGCTTCAGCTTCCGCAAGAACGTTTTTGCAGTAGTCGATTTTGCTCTCGTCCATCAAGCTGTCCCCTACAGTGTGACCCATCGCCGCAAGGAAGGTGTAGCTCATTCCGCCGCCGATAATTAGGGTGTCCACTTTGGTCAGCAGGTTTTGCACCACGTTCAGCTTGTCAGAGATTTTCGCTCCGCCAAGAATTGACACAAATGGACGCTCAGGGTTTTCGAGAGCTTTGCCCATAATGCCAATCTCTTTTTGAATCAGGTATCCGCACACAGCAGGAAGATAGTCAGCCACTCCTGCCGTGGACGCATGGGCGCGGTGCGCCGTGCCGAAAGCGTCGTTGACGAAGATTTCCGCCATGTCAGCAAGAGCTTTTGCCATGGTTGGGTCGTTCTTTTCTTCGCGGGCGTCAAAGCGGGTGTTTTCCAGCAGCACGGCCTCGCCTTCGCCTAATGCAGCGGCCTTCGCGGCGGCGTCAGGGCCTACGGTGTCAGCGGCAAGAGCCACGTTTTTGCCCAACAGCTCGCTTAGGCGGGCGGCAACAGGGGCAAGAGAATACTTCGGGTTCACTTCGCCTTTTGGTTTGCCCATGTGCGAGCAAAGAATCACCTTCGCTCCGTTGTCAAGCAGGTATTTGATAGTAGGCAAAGCCTCTACAATGCGCTTGTCGCTTGTGATTTTGCCCTCTTTCATTGGTACATTAAAGTCACAGCGTACAAGAGTGCGTTTCCCCTTGACACAAATATCTTCAATGCTTTTTTTGTTGTAATTAGCCATTTGTTTGTCCTCACTTAATGAAAATTATTTGATGTAATTATATCATATATTGTGGCAAATAGCAATAGGGTAGGAAGAAAAAATCTTTTTTGATTTTTTTGCAAAATGCTCTTGACAAACTGATATTTTAACGCTATAATATAGGGGTGCGATTGTTTTGCACACCTTGGGGCATTAGCGCAGCTGGCTAGCGCACCACACTGGCAGTGTGGGGGTCACCAGTTCGAATCTGGTATGCTCCACCAGTCGCAACGCGACGCGAATAAATCAGGGTTTGCTTTGTGCGAACCCTTTTTGCTTTCAATCACCAATATCAGCGCTGAGGGGTAGTTATTTTCGCATGAAGGGGAATTCATTTCCCCGTAAGCGAAAATAACTGCCCCGAACACTTGCGTACGATTAAACGAACGGTACTGTTGGCGAATGAATGGCGAGTCGCCGTAGACGATAATCAGGGTTTGCTTTGTGCATGCCCTTTTTGCTTTCCCAGCCTGCCCCTTCCGCCACTCCTCAAACTCTCGCTTGCCCTGCTCGCTCTCGAAATCCCTCTGAAATTCAGGCAAAAGCCCCCTTGCTAGGCGTGAAATGCATTTTCTGCCAAATGGCGCACTTTGTACAAGTCGTGTATGTATCAAAATATAGGGTTGCATTCCTCGCGAAATCATGATATACTATTCCCACCAACACTCACCCACAGGAGCAATCTATGTCATATCTTTTTGATCTTCATGTTCATACAGCCGAGTCCAGCGGATGCGGGCAAGTCCCTGGAGGGGACATGATTCGCTGTTATCACCAGCGCGGCTATGCAGGCGTAGTTATTACCGACCATCTTGTAGGCGGATATGTTAATGGCAAATGCGCACATACAAC
This sequence comes from Oscillospiraceae bacterium, assembly GCA_009788105.1. GTDB lineage: Bacteria > Bacillota > Clostridia > Oscillospirales > CAG-272 > WQSD01. The sequence goes on from WQSD01000019.1 coordinate 11,400, forward strand.
AGCAACCGATTGGCAGGGGAAAGTTGATGGACTGATTAAAGGCTATGCCGAAGCTCGCAAGGTAGGCGACGAGCTTGGTATGGTTGTACTTTTTGGCTGGGAATATAGGACAAAATACGCTGCCGGAATGGCAGACCTGCTCACCTATGGACTGGACGCGGAATTTTTGCTTGCTAACCCTCAGCTTGATGGCATGGAAGGCGACGAATATGTGGACTTTGTCCAGTCATCAGGCGGTTTGGTGAGCTTTGCCCACCCATATCGCCATATGCCGCAGGACTATGTGCCACCGCACACCAATGTCGCCGCCGTGGAGGTGCTTAACGCCTGCCACCACACGGAAAAATACCCTGGAGGTTTTGACCTCCTGGCCCTTGCATTTGCAAGCAAGCATGATATGCTTCCCTTGGCAGGATGCGATGCCCATCACTTACACGAGGTGGACGGCACAGGAATGTTGTTTGACACCCGTCCTACCAACAACAACGAGCTTTTGGCGGCGATTCACAAAGGGCAATATAAACTGATTTTGCAAGGAAAAGAGTGGGATATGACCAGACAAACATAAAAAAACATAAAAAAATTTTATTTTTTTGAAAATAAGTATTGACAAGGCAGATTTCATGTGCTATAATACTCCTTGTGGCGGGGCCAACTTATATGAGTGTGTTGAATATCTCGGCGGATAAGCGGNGATTTTNCGCTTGGGGCGAATTTTTT
>WQSD01000020.1 GCA_009788105.1 Oscillospiraceae bacterium
TGTTGTCGGTGCAGACGGCGAGAAAACCATCAAGCCCTTTACCCTGCTTGCAGCAGTATCGGCAGGTGTGCTTGGTGCGGGAACTCTTCGATTTGCCGAAGGGGGAATTGCGGTGGAGTCTATTGTGGTCGGAGACCCCCACGGCGCACTGCTTGCCACGCTAATAGCCGTGGAGCTTATTCGACGAATCGAAGGAAAAACAAAGTTCGACCTACTTGTCATACCCTCACTTGTAATTATAATCAGCGGAACTATCGGACAAATTATTACTCCCATACTCACCTCAGCAATGGGATACTTTGGCGAATTTGTGGTGCGCATTACCGATATGCACACCCTGCCAATGAGCATTTTGATTGCAGTGATTATCGGTCTGACGTTGACCTTGCCCATTGTTTCTTCTGCCGCACTGTGCATTGCCATTGGCATTGGCATTCCGGCAGAAGGAGTGACCGAAATCGGCACTCTTGCCGCCGGAGCAGCTCTTGCGGGAGCTTCGGCACAAATGGTAGGCTTTGCAGTTGCATCTTTCCGTGAAAATGGTGCAGGAGGACTTGTCGCTCAAGGAATTGGCACGTCCATGATTCAATTCTCCAACATTATCAAAAATCCGTGGGTATGGCTTCCGCCCACTGTGGCAAGTGCAATTTCCGGCCCGATTGCCGCGGTACTCTTGAACATGAGAACAACATCCGTTGGTGCAGGCATGGGTACATCTGGACTTGTCGGTCCGTTCCAAACTATATATGCAATGGGAGCAAGCGGTTTTCTTCCTATGATTATTGCCTGTGTCATTGTTCCTGCCGTGGTTTCGCTTTTGGTTTCCGAACTTATGCGAAAAAAGGGACTTATTAAGGCTGGAGATTTGAAGTTATAGGGAGAAATATTCCTGCCTGGGGTTTGGAGTTGCTTTTAGTCGGGCGGTGGTAAACCCCACATCTGTAGGGACGACAACCTGCCGTCTCTACAAAAACACCCGTCTTGGCAGAAAAATACTGCCAATCCACCCTCTTCCCAAAAAAAGAGCTTTGGTGCGGTGCGCCCTTGACCTTTGCCTTTTCATTAAATCAATTTGCGTAGCAAATTTTCCTTCATTCTTCATTTTTAATTCTTCATTTTTAATTCTTAATTCTTAATTCTTAATTTCCCTTGCCCTCTCCACACTAATCCCAACAAAAGGACACTACCATGGACATTATCAAAATTTTATGCACTGAATTTAGCCTTAAACCTGAATACGTGGAAAACGTGATTGCCCTTATCGACGAGGGTAACACTATTCCCTTTATTGCTCGCTACCGCAAGGAGTTGACCGGGTCGCTGGATGACCAGGTTCTGCGTGACCTTGCGGACAGGTTAGAGTACCTTCGCAATCTACAAAAGCGGAAAGAGGAGGTGCGGGCTTCTATCGAGGAGCAGGGCAAAATGACGGAAGAAATCGCCGCCGCACTTGACGCCGCCGAGATTTTGTCCGAGGTAGAGGACATCTACCGCCCGTACAAGCCTAAGCGGAAAACCCGTGCCAGTATTGCTCGTGCAAAGGGGCTTGAGCCGCTTGCTTTGGCGATTCTTGAGCAATCCCCGAACAGCGAACCGCCACTTGCTCTTGCGGCGGAATATGTGAACGGGGAGCTTGAGGTGGCAACCGCAGAAGATGCCTTGCAGGGAGCGAAAGACATCATCGCCGAAATTGCGGCAGATGACGCTGAAGTGCGGAAAAATCTACGCCAGCAGTACCTAATGTTCGGCATGGTGACTTCCAAGGGAGCAACCGAGGAGGACAGCGTTTACGCCGACTATTACGACTTTAGCGAGGCATTCCGCAAAGTGCCGGGATACCGTGTGCTTGCCCTGAATCGCGGCGAGAAAGAGGGCATTCTAAAGGTGTCGGTGGAACTTGAGGACGCAAAGGCTTTGCGTGTGATTTATCACAGCTTTTTGAAGAACGGCTCTCCATGCACGGTTGCTGTACAAGCCGCCCTTGACGACTCGTGGTCACGGCTGATTGCCCCCTCCGTGGAGAACGAAATGCGTTCGGACAAGACGGCGGCAGCCTCCGAAGAGGCCATCCGTGTGTTTGGGCAAAACTTGCGCCCCCTACTCATGCAACCGCCTGTGGGTGGTCATGTTGTCATGGCAATTGACCCTGGTTTCCGCACAGGGTGCAAGGTGGCGGTGGTTGACCCCACAGGGCTACTGTTAGACACAGGGGTCATCTACCCTGTGCCTCCAATGAACAAATTCGACGAAGCCGAGCGCATCCTTGAGCGGTTCGTGAAAACTCACGGGGTGACGGTAATTGCCATCGGTAACGGCACGGCAGGACGAGAGACCGAGGCTTTTGTTGCCGACTTAATCAAGAAAAAAGCCGACTGGAGCGGCGTAGGATATGTTGTTGTCAACGAATCCGGGGCGTCGGTGTATTCCGCAAGCAAGCTGGCGGCGCAAGAGTTTCCCCAACTTGACGTGTCACTCCGTTCGGCGGTGTCAATTGCACGGCGACTGCAAGACCCCCTTGCGGAGCTTGTGAAAATCGACCCGAAAGCCATTGGCGTGGGGCAGTATCAGCATGATATGCCGCCCAAGCGATTAGACGAAACTCTCCGCGGAGTGGTGGAAGATTGCGTGAATGCGGTGGGTGTTGACTTGAACACCGCGTCCCCCTCTCTTCTTGAAAATGTTTCCGGGATAAACGCCGCAATTGCAAAGCAAATTGTGGTTTATCGTGAGGAAAACGGGGCGTTCCGTGACCGTGTGGCACTAAAAAAAGTGCCAAAACTGGGACCAAAAGCCTTCGAGCAGTGCGCAGGATTTTTGCGGGTGCGTGATGGGAAAAATCCGTTAGACAACACAGGGGTTCACCCTGAAAGCTATGCGGCTGTGAAGCAGTTATACGCCATCACGGACGCCAAAGATGCAGAGGGGCTTGCGGCGGCGTGCGAAAACGCCGAGCAAGTAGCCGAACAGGTGGGCATTGGCATGCCAACCCTGCGGGACATTCTCGCAGAGCTTGCAAAGCCGGGGCGCGACCCACGGGAAGAGCTGCCGCCACTTGTCCTACGCACCGATGTGTTGGACATGAAAGACTTGTACGTGGGCATGGAACTGTCTGGCACTGTGCGAAACGTGATAGACTTTGGTGCGTTTGTGGACATTGGTGTGCATCAAGACGGGCTGGTGCATATCTCCCAAATCGTCGACCGCTATATCAAGCACCCCTCTGAGGTGCTGACAGTTGGGGATATTGTCAAGGTGAAAGTAGTGAAAATAGAGCTTGATAAGAAGCGAATCGGACTGAGTATGAAAGATGTGAAGTGAGAACCTGAATTACCAACCGCTATTCAAAGGCGAAACAATGCAATTCACATATACTACTTGACAAAGAACAAAATGTATGGTATAGTATAATCAAGTTATATGATAATGATTACGAGAATGAAAATGCTTGTGAGAAATGAGGGTATAATTTGAAAATATTTATTTTCGATGATGATCTTGCTAAAAAGCAAAAATATGCAGAATTATTTCTTGCTTTTGGCAAAGAACACAATGTGGATTTTGAAATTATCATTTGTGATAACGAAACTGCTGTGGAACACCACAAATTAGGAATTGAAAAAGTTATAACCCACACAAGTGGCGGAGAACTGCGGAATTTTAAGCTGAATAGCATTTTGTATTACGAAACGCAAAATGGAAAAATTATCGTGTATTACGATGAGAACAAATCATTTGAATTTCCGCAAAGAAACATCACAATTTTGGAAAATGATTTGGGGACATATGGATTTTTTAGAATCCATCGTTCCTTTGTTGTAGCACTTAGTGCAATAGTCAGCCTAAAATACGATAAAGTTGTGCTACGCAACGGGACAAAGTTGCCGGTCAGCCGTGCAAAGTATGCTGCGTTAAAACAACAATTTAATGCACATAAAGTAAGTGTGTTGAAAACCTAAACACGGTGTCATAGTATTGGGTTTTGTGACAACACAATATTTGTTCCAATAAAGGGTTTTTACCCCCAGGGCAAGCCCTGGCTCTGCGCCACATTCTGCCGCATCGCCTCAAGGGGCGGGGTATGTACCCCCTTTCTTGACTTCGTTCGGTCATGCCTGTGCAAACGCAGTCGCGACACTCACTTCAACTTGTCAATCAAAAACGGACAGAACTGCTCAAAAATTGCCTTAAAAAGCAGAGGTGAGAGTAATTTATATCGCGCCCCTCGTGGGCGTGTGAATTGAAAGCAAAATTGCCGTTACTGGACATAACGAAAACATTGTCGCGCCCCTCGTGGGTGTGCTTTCTTGCTTTTGCCCCAATTATACCACCTCCTTGCTGTGATTGTCAACAGGTTTTTAGTCCAGTTTTTTTCAAAAAACTGGTCAGGTGTGGGCGGAAAGCCCACGACCTCGACATTTTTCTTCAGGTTGGGCTTTCATTAAATGAAAGCACTTTATTGTCTTTGCCTTCCCCTCTCACCATTCCCACAATTCCACGCCCCGCCGTTTGCCGTAAAACCTCGCCACCGCGTCCCCATCATCTTCTCGCTCGCCGCCTACCCGTGACATCAGGGCATATCTCAGCGCCTCCGGCAAGTGGGTGATGGCGTGGGGTTCGCCGGCGGCGTCCTCCGGGTTGCGTTTATCGAACACAAGAGAGGTCAGACAGCGGTACACCTCGGGGCAATTGCGAAAAATGCGTAGGCGGGGGATAGGTTCACCCTGTTGTAGGGGCGGATCTTGTGTCCGCCCGCAATGTTGGGCAGGTATCGTTTCACGGGCAGACACAAGGTCTGCCCCTACAAGTGAACCCTTGCCGTCGGTGACCGGCCTATCCTCACCCTGCAACCGCACTCCATCTGATACACTAAAATACTCCCGCATTGTGCGCCAGCCCATAACCCGTCTGTTGTCTGCTTTTAGCAGAGGAGGAAGGGTCGGGTGGCGGGACATAATCTCCACACCCGAATAGCCCGATTCCTGTCTTCTGTTCCACAGGTCAGGGCTGGCGACAATATAGGATATTTCATGTCCGACAGAACCGCACAGGGCAGCAACTTCCTCTGCGGCGGCGGACAATGTGAGGTTTGGCAGTGCAAGCTCGCGGTAGACAACGCAGTTTCCCGCCTCGTCCACCGCCAACAGCAGTACAGCCAGCATATCAAAGCCGTAATCAAGAGCAGCAAAATGCCGCCAGTGAGAGGGAATCTCGAAGAGGGTGCAAGTGTGCACATCATGGGACAATTCGGGGAAGAACTGCCCCGCAAACACATCCCAGCAACCATCCAACCACGCTTGCCGCAACTTAGGGGGAAGAGAGTTTAGGTGGCGGGCATAGTCAGGACAGGACTGCATAAGTGCGTCGTTGTCGTACACACGGGCGGGGATAAAGCTGTAGTCAGCCCCATCCTCCCCCTCGTTGTAGCGGCGGTCAACAAACAACCGCTTCACCCACGAATGCCCCACCCCACCCGGGTTACAGGTGAGGTACATCCGCTTAGGGAAGTCGTTTGTGCCACGAAGACAAGCAATAAGAGTGTTAAACTGATACTCACTCAGCTGTGTTGCCTCGTCCACTGCAATAACGTCATACTCCTGCCCCTGATAGCGAAGTGCATCTGATTCAGCTGCGCAAAATCCCAGCTGGATAACACTTCCGTTAGGGAAGGTAAAGACCTTTTTGCTTTCGGAAAAAGACACCACAGGGGAAAGCTCGGCAAGCAAGGGGAGAATGTGGTTGCCACGTAATTCGCTGTAGCTCCGGCGGAGCAATAAGCACCGCAATCCACCATAGCGAAGACACATCAACACCAGCTTGCGCCGCAACGCCCAGGACTTGCCACCGCCCCGCGCGCCGCCATAAGCGGTGTACCTCGTTCTTGAGGCGAAAAAATCGCGTTGCTTAGCGTTAGGTTTCCCACGCAAGATTAGTTTGTTCTCTCTGTTATCTTTTTTGTCTTTCGTTGACTTCTCTTTCATTGGTTTCCTCTCGGCTTTGAAAATGCACGCCCAGTATACCGCTCCGGCATAGTATGAGAAAATTGCGGAGGGTGGCAAAGAGAACCCACCCTGGGTGATTGAAATGAAAAAAGGGTTCGCTCAGTGCAAACCCTGATTTATTCGTGTCGCGTTGCGACGTTCGCTCACGCACTACGGACTGCTCCATTTCTAAAAAAAGCGTAAAGGACAACGCTTTCTTTTCAGAAATTACGCTGTCCTTCGGCGCTTACAAAAAACGCTTGGCGCACCCGAAGAGATTCGAACTCCTGACCTCATGGTTCGTAGCCATGCACTCTATCCAGCTGAGCTACGGGCGCTTGTGTTTTAGTCAACAATAAGCATTATACCACAACTATTTTGGCTTGTCAACCCCTTTTTGAAAAACATTTTTGTTTTTTTCACAAATTTGTTATTTTTATTGGAGTTATGCGAAAAGTCATAAGTAAACATCACCTCATCCCAACAACTCCGCCCCCCCAATAACCCAACTGGAAAAATCTTTTTCTTCACCCCGCCCCTCTCCCGCAAGAGGGGTTTTTATTTTACAAATTCCCTATTGCGTTTTCACAAAGAATATGATATTATATCTTGGGGTATTTTGTTTCCCCATTATTCTACTTAATTTGCGAGGAAATAGACATGAAAAAGGTTGTTATTGTAGGTTATGGAAACATCGGGCAATATGCCCACAAGGCAGTGGATGTCGCTCCTGATATGGAGGTAGTGGGCATTGTCGAGCCTAATCTTAGCGAAAAAACGGTGGACGGCATCCCCGTAGTGGCGAATATTGCTGACATTGCCCCATGCGATGTTGCCCTGCTTTGCACTCCAAGCCGCAGTGTGCCAGACCTTGCAGAGCCGTTGTTACGCAAGGGCATTGCCACAGTGGACAGCTATGACATTCACAACGATATTTTCGAGCAGCAACAGCGTATGTCCGCCGCCGCAAAGGCGGGTGGCACTGTCGCGGTTACTGCCGCAGGCTGGGACCCGGGGACAGACTCGGTGATTCGTGTGCTGTTAGAGGCAATGCTACCCAAAGGCATCACATATACAGACTTTGGCCCGGGGATGAGCATGGGTCACTCGGTGGTGGCTCGTTCGGTTGCGGGAGTAGCAGACGCACTGTCCATGACTATCCCAACCGGCACAGGAGTTCACCGCCGTATGGTGTATATTACCCTTGAGGTCGGGGCAGACTTTGCCACAGTTGCCGCCGCAATTAAGGCGGACAGCTACTTCTGCAACGATGACACCCATGTTATTCTTGCAGAGGACATTGACGCCCTTCGTGACATGGGTCATGGGGTGCGTATCGAGCGAAAAGGGGTGTCCGGGGATACTCACAATCAAAAGGTTGGCTTTGACATGAGCATCAACAACCCCGCCCTAACATCGCAAATTATGGTGTCCTGCGCCCGTGCCGCCTTCCGCCAAGTTCCCGGGTGCTACACAATGCCCGAACTGCCCCCCATTGACCTGCTCCCAGGTGAACGTGAGGGTATTATCCGTCGGTTGGTGTAAGGAGAGAATATGTCTAAACTCAAACAACGTGAAACTTTAATGTTGGTGTTATTTTTTATTGTATCTGTTATGCTTAATGCTGCCTCTGTTGTGTTTTTTATGGCACCTCACGAGCTTGCCTCGGCGGGAGTGGCAGGAATTGCGATTATTTTATATCACTTCACCGGGCTTGGTGTGGGGTTTTGGATTCTGTTTATAAATATTCCGTTGATTATTATAGGTATTATTAAATTTAAGCTAAAGTTTTTTGCAACTACTATCGCCGCTATAGTTTTTACTGCGGCATTGGTTGAACTCATTCCTCTTGTTATTCCGAACACCCTTATTCCTTTCACGGATAATACACTGCTTGCAGCAATTGTTGGGGGTGCTTTTCTTGGAATTGCTGTTGGCTTAATGTTTCGTGTGGGAGCGTCCCACGGTGGAACTGATATTGTTGCAAAACTAATTCGTTTGAAGTATAAACACATTCAAACCGGGAAATTTTATATATTTTTCGGTGTAGTTATTATTTTAGCAGGTGCGATTGTATTCTGGGACCACACCCTGCTGTTGTACTCTGCGATTTGCGTTGTGGCAATGTCCTTCTCGACTAATATGGTGCTGTACGGAAGCGACGAGGCGCGCATGGTGTACATCATCACCAAAAGCGACAGCAACATTTCCAAGCGACTTACAACCGAGCTAACCCTTGGGGTGACTTATATTCAGGGGAAGGGTGCGTACTCGGACAACGACAAAAAAGTCCTGCTGTGTGCCATGCGTAACCACACCGTGCCAAAAGCGCGGCAGATTGTCATGGAAGAGGACGAAAACGCCTTTATGATTGTCACCAAGGCAAGCCAAGTGCTTGGCTGGGGATATAAAAAGTTGGATAGTGTGGACTTGTAGGGGTTTGCTAAGCAAATAATTGGCATCAAAGTTAAGAGGAGATTATGGAAAACATTCATCTTATACTACGCTCAGGGTATCCCGAGTACCCAAAAAAAGGCGGCACAAAATGGACTGTTACAAGCGATTCCATAACGATAATTGTTGTCGAAAAAGATAAGAAAAATAAAATTATCCCTATTGCAGACATAAAAAAAGTTTCTTTGAAAGTCGGCAGACCAGGTGAAAGTATATCGAATTGCTTACAAATCGAAACTGTTCTTCCAATAAGAATCGAGTTCATCTATTTTGATTTTGCTGATGCGGGCATTGTCCGCGACATATACAATCACATCATAAAAGCAAATCCAAACGTTAAACATTCTCTTAAAGAAAAATCATTGAAAAAAACCTTGTCTGTCGAAGAGCGGAAGCCTGTTTTGCTGGAAAACGATTTGGTTATTCACTCGTATAAATACCCCAAAAAAGGCGGCAAAAAATGGACTGTAACAAGTGATTCAATAACGATAAGTGTTGTAGAAAAAGATAAGAAGAACAAAACAATATCTATTGCAGATATTGAAAAAATCAGCCTGAATGTCGGCAGACCGGGTGAGATAATATCGTACGATTTGACTATCCATGCGAAAAACAGATTCTATACAATTTATTTCAACTATGACGAACTAAATATCGTTATGGGTATTTGCGACCACATCGTAAAAGCGAATCCGAATGTAAAAACTTCTCGTAAAGAAAGACGGTTAAGGGAGGACCGCTCGTATATATCAGAAGTACAAAATGAAAATGCAGAAACATATATGTTAGACCATGGTCAAGTAAAGGTGGAATTAGACGGCAGTTTTATTAGATTTACACGAAGAGGGTTTCTTAATTTCAGACTTCACGGTTTGGATGGGACAAAATCAATTAACATTAACTCTATCACAGCGGTTCAGATAAAAGAACCACGCCGAGTTGTTGGTTATATTCAATTTACGTTGCCCGGCGGAATAGAAGACACAGGCGGGGCATTGTCTGCAATGAGCGACGAAAATAGCATACCTTTATATACTGTAAAAGAATTTGAAAGTGCGAAGAAAATCAAGCAATATATTGAAAATATTCTATCAAACCAAATCACATCCGGGCTGCAACCCCAACCCACACATAGCGTAGCAGACGAACTTGCCAAACTTAAAGTTTTGTTGGACGATGGCGTTATTAACCAAGCGGAATTTGACCATAAAAAGAAAAAATTATTGGGTATGTAGATATTGTTGGAGTAGGTCAGCCCACTTATTACAAACAAAAAATTCTCGTCCAGCACCATGAAACCACCAAAACAACACAACAGGAGACACACATGAACCTAAAACAAATACTACACGGATTGCTTGCCATTCCTGCTCCCTCCGGGTTTGAGCGGCAAGCAAGACAGCCGCTGTCCGACCTGCTGGGAGGGATGTTCGACGAGCATATCACCACTCCGGTGGGCAACCATATTTTCGTCAAGGGGTGCGGCAAAAAGAACGCTCCCCGTTTGCTGTTGGACGCACACTTTGACACTATCGGCTTTTTAGTAAGCGATGTGTTAGACAGCGGTCATGTTCGTGTGGTCAACCTTGGGGGAATTGACAGGCGCTCGCTTGTTGCCGCAGAGGTGACAATCCACGCAGAGCAGGACATTCATGGGGTTTTCACCGCCCCTTCTGCCGTGCCAATGAGCGACGCGGACGCAAAAAAGCTCCCTGAACTGAAAGAATGCTTTATTTTCACCGAACTAACTGCCGAGGAGTTGCGCGCCAAGGGGGTTCGTGTTGGCGTGCCTGTTACATACCGAAACGCTCCACTTGATTTAGGGGAATGTGTTGTCGCACCGGGGATGGACAACCGTGTGTCTGCGGCGGCACTGGTTCATGCTGTGCAATTGTTAGAGGGCGAGAAATTGCCGTGTGACATTCACCTGCTACTGTCCTCCACCGAAGAGGTGGCGAACCAACCGGGAGCGAAAACCGGGGCGTTTGCCACTGCCCCACAGGCGGCGATTATCGTTGACGTAAGCTGGGGTCACTCGCCTGACGGCGGGGATAAGTCCAAGTGCAGCGAGCTTGGCAAAGGGGCAGACATCACCCGTTCAATCGAAGTGAGCCGTGCCATGGCAGAGGAGATTATCGCCCTTGCTGTGGACAAAGAAATCCCTCACCAAGTGTCATTGTCACCCCGCTACACCGGCACCAACAATTCGGTAATTGCCTACTCAAACGCCGGCGTGCCAAGTGCAGTTATCGGCATTCCCTTGCGAAATATGCACACAGCAAACGAGGTAGCGTTACTGTCTGATGTGGAGGCGGTGGCAAAATTAGTTGCGGAATACGCAAAAACATTTAAGGGAGGGGCGTAGAATGAGCTTTAATCTAACAGAGAAAATCGGGCTAATCGAAAAATTGTCCGCCGCTTTTGGGCCATCCGGTTGCGAAGATTTAGTTGCAGATATAATCACAGAAGAACTTTCCGGCACAAAAGCTGACGTTCGCCGTGACCCATTAGGAAGCGTAATTGCCCACATTAAGGGCAAAAGCGCAGAGAAGCGAATCCTGCTGTCTTGTGGCATGGACGAGTGCAGTTTTATGGTGAATTCGGTGGACGATAGCGGCTTTATCAAATTCGAGCCGCTGACCAAAACCGACCCTCGTGCTCTGCCGGGGCGGCGAGTGATGGTCGGTGATGCCTCTGTGCAGGTCGTTGGCGTGGTATGCTCAAAGCCTATTCACCTGCAAAAAGGGGACGACCGCAAAACCGCTCCCGACCCGGACAAACACGCAATTGATATTGGTTGCACCGACAAAGAAAGTGCCGAAAAAATCGCTACTGTGGGCAGTTATGTGGTGAACCACGGCGAGTTTGCCCACCTTGGAAGTGACTGTATCATGGGCAAGGCGTTAGACAGCCGTGTTGCCTGTGCTATCCTGATTGAAGAGGCGA